>JAPPGB010000123.1 GCA_028821475.1 Spirochaetaceae bacterium | reverse complement strand
GCACCGGCCGCGTCACAGCGAACCGGTCACGGCGCTTACGCCATCCTGACATGTGATCGTGACGCTTCATGACCATGCGTCGAACCCCATGTGAGGCACGATAGCATTGGCGCGGCGCGCCGTCAACGACTCGTGGGGGGCACCGGGGGGCACCGGGTGAGCGAAGGTCAGAAGGTCACCGGCAACCGGTCACTGCGCTGACTGTCATGATGGCGCTCCATCCGCATCTGATCAACCCGAATCACCATCTTCCGCGGGCGACTCAGAAAAGTCAACGGCGATTCTGGCCTCGTGCACCTTGCCACGCCCGGCTTTGCGATCGGCTGAACTTGCGCGCCTCACCCCTAACCAGTCACTGCGCTGGCGGTCGTCGTGGCGCATCATCCGCATTCGCCGAACCCCTAACGGTGCAGTCTCTCGCGAGCGCGGCCACCCTGTCACCCTGTCAACAGCGCCGACCCGTGGGCCCGTGGGAAACTCGTGGGTGCACGCGAACGAACTTCGCGCCGCCGTCCGGCAGCCCCCGCGGTATCACGTCTGATGCAGCGTGACCTCCACCCGAGGCACCCTCCATGGCCCCACGGGTGGCATGTAGCTCCCGGCCCGCGACAGGACGTCGTGGGCTGGGAGCGGTTGTTGCTATTCCGGACGCCCGCCCGGAAGCGACCTTCCGGACACCCCCCTCCTGCGCCCCCTGAGCTGAGAAGGCGAACCGTCCTCCTGCATGGGTACGCAAGTCGCCGCCACGCTGGTCATGTCGGCTCTTCTCTTCGCGCCTACGCGCCCGATGATCTTGCGCGGCGGTAGGCCTCGTCGTGGGGTCCCACCGCAATTGGTTTGGCGTAGCCCGTGTTCAAGAGCTGGAATACGAAACGGTAACTTTGGTTGAGACGGACTGAATAGAGGCTATCTCCACCCGCCAGTTTTTCGTATCGCCGGCCTGGCGGTAGCGTGCCGGACAACAGCTCGTCCATGACGCTGGCGAGCTGCCGCTTCATGGGCTGACTGAGCCGCTTCACGCACCTGGAAAAGCTGCCCGTCGGCTGCTCGAACGCGCTGACACGCGGGGTGGAAGAGGTCAAGTCGAGTCATCGAGCGAGGAGATAAGGTCTGCACCACTTGTAAACGTTTTCCCGGTCGTCGGTGCGAGCGTCCCATCGTTGATCAGAATGAGCCAGCGTACTTCCTGGGACCACGAGACTACGGATGTGAATAACTCGTGGAGCTCCTCCAACTCCTTGAAGACTCCCGAGGCGTGGGCCGCGACATATCCCAGAGCCATGAGCGCAGCCCGAATGCTCTCCAACTCTTCGCATTCGGCGCGGAAGTATCGCTCAGATTGTTCAAGTGCCTGTATGGCCGTTCCGTCGGGGTCCATGATCGTCCCGGGCTTTGCCGATTCGACTTCCGTCCTGAGCTTACTCGTCATCCAGGAGATAGCTGTCGTTACCGCTTCGCGTCGTTCGTGCAAATTGCCGGCAAGACCGAGCACTGCATCCTCGATCCTGCTACTGGTGGTGGGTCCGAGGTTCCTGGTGGTCAACCAACTCAGGTCGCTCTGCCCAGGCGTCTCTGCCAGCCACGGCAGTATGTGTCCGACGTGGGATACGATTTCGCTATTCAACTCGGAGGGTCCGCGTACGGTAGCCACATTCGATCCTTCCAGTAGTATACCGACTCTGCCCGCACATCTTGAGAGAGTCAAGGACCGACAGGGTCGCCGTTCCTCCGACCGGTCCCAGCTTGCGGAGGCCGGCAATCCGATGGTCTGCGCTGCGTAATGGTGCGGTACGTCGAACCATGGTCTTGCGCGGCGGGGCGCGCCAGCTTTGCGACGCGCACGCGAGCGATGGCGTGCTGTCGCTGATGTGCTATTCTGCCGGCGGGGGAAGGATGCAGTATCGGTTCTCGGAGGGGGCGAGCGTCGACCCGGCGGCGGAGGCGCGCTGCGTCGATGCGGCGGCGTTGCAGGATTTCACGGCGCGGGTGTTCGAGGGGCTCGGCATGCCGGCGGGCGATGCCGCCACGGAGGCGGAGGTGCTGGTGTGGGCCAACCTGCGCGGCATCGATTCGCACGGGGTACAGCGGGTGGCCGCCTACAGCCGGGCGGTGGACAGCGGCTCCATGAACCCGCGCCCGAACATCCGGGTGGAGCGGGAGACCGTCGCTACCGTGCTGATGGACGCGGACCGCGCGTTCGGGCCGGTGGTGACCGTGCAGGCGATGGAACGGGTCATCGCCAAGTCGCGGGAGGCGGGCATCGGCTGGGGGCTGATCCGCAACACCACGCACCAGGGCGCGATGGCCTACTACACGCAGATGGCGGCGCGGGCCGGCCTGGCCGGTCTGGCCGTGGTGTGCAGTCCGCCCAACATGGCGCCGCCGGGAGCGAAGCAGGCGGGCACCCACAACAGCCCGATCGCGGTCGCGGTGCCCGGTTCGCGCCGGCCCGCGATCAGCCTGGACATGGCCACCAGCGTAGCGGCCGGCGGCAAGCTGGACGTGGCGCGCGACAAGGGGGTGGCGATTCCCGAGGAGTGGGCGCTCGACGCGGAGGGCCGGCCCACCACCGACCCGGCGCAGTCGGCCTTCCTGCGGCCCGCCGCCGGCTACAAGGGCTACGGCCTGGCGCTGATCTTCGAGTGCCTGTCGAGCCTGATGGCCGGCAACCCGCTGCTCGCCACCACGATCAGCGGCCGGGACGCCCCGCGCCGCGCCACCCAGAACAGCTTCGTCGCCGCCATCGACATCGCCGCGTTCACCGACGTGGAGGCGTTCAAGCGCGACGTCGACCGGCTGGCCGACGCCATGAACGGGCTGGCCACCGTGGACGGCGCGCCGCCGATCCTGGTGCCGGGCCAGCCGGAGGAGCAGGTGCTGGCCGAGCGTACCGCGGGCGGCATCCCGCTGCCCCCCGGCACGGTCGCCAAGCTGCGCGTCGCCGCCGAGCGCTTCGGCCTCGACCTGCCGCCCGCGTTACGGTAGCGCTTCCTTGTAGGGGTCCGCGGCGTCGCGCAGACCGTCGCCCGCTTGGGTCGGCGCGCGGTGACGAAGCCGACGGATGCCGGCGCCGGGGTGATCGAGCGCGAAGACATCTGGGCCCGATCCGTCACCTCGCCTTGCTGACTGGGCTGGACGGCCGCCCGGAAGCGTTGCCCTTGACCGCCAGCAGATAATCGGCGCGGTGGCGGTGCAGGAT
>JAPPGB010000122.1 GCA_028821475.1 Spirochaetaceae bacterium | reverse complement strand
ATCCGATCAGCCGTTACTCCGCACCCGCTCCGCATTACCCCGCACTCCGCATTACGAGCAGATGCTCGCCAACGGCGGCACGTTGTTCGGGAAGCGCCTCCTCAGCGCCGAGTCGGTTGCGGCCATGTCGAGCAACCAGGTCGGCGGCCTCTACCAGGTGAACGGCAAGCAGGCAGGCCGGGGTTTCGGCTACGGCGTGGCGGTGGTCCTGGACCCGGCCGCCGCAAACAGTGCCCGCGGCAAAGGCGCGTTCGGCTGGGGCGGGGCATTCGGCACCACCACCTGGACCGACCCGGAGCACGAGATCACGGCCGTGCTGATGGTGCAGCAGGCCAGCGCACGAGTGCTCCACGACTTCGAACACGCCATCCGTGCCGCAATCGTCGACTGAGGGCGCGGGAAGAGACGGACGCCGCTGTCGGGAAGCGAGACGCGCCGGATCGTCCTTGCCCTCAAGCGCCATCACCTTGCAACCATCGCCTGAGCGTTCTGGGGACAACCAGGTCAGGAGGCGGTTGTGAGGGGCGAGATGTCGGGCCAGCCGTAGGCGATCTCGACCAGCTCGGTGCCGCCTATGGCGACCGGTTCCTGCTTTATCTGTACGCCGCCGAGCGCCTCGTAGAAGCCGCGGGATGGATTGTCCTCGAGGACCCAGAGCAGCATCGATCGCCAGCCGCGGGAGATGAACCAGTCGGCGAGCGCGGCAACCAGGCGCCGCCCCAGTCGCAGTCCTTGCCAGGACTCGAGGAGGTATATCGCATACAACTCGGCGGGGTAGGCGGGGTCATTGCTCCGCTCCGGTCCGCCCGAGGAGAACCCGACGATCCGGGCGTCCCGGTCCTCGGCCACGAACATGTTCTGGCGCCGGTCGGCCACGATGCGCTGCCAGTTCGCTTCCCGCCGGTCGTAGTCCAGTGCGGCCAGGTGCTCCGCGGGGAGGATGCCAGCATAGGTGGAGCGCCAACTGTCGACGTGGACGCGCGCAATCCCGCGGGCGTCGGAGTCGACCGCCTGCCGTACGTGAACCTCATGCGCTGCCATGGGCGACTATACCACGCCGCGCGTGGGTCAGGCGCTGTCCAGGACCGGCTGGTGGCCGCCGACGTGCGGGGGTTGCATGATGCGGCGGCGGCGCTCGGTGAGGTGCAAGGCGCGGTAGTCGGCCAGGTCGTAGCCGTCGCGGTCCCACGCGGAGTGGCCGGGCGAGTACTTGAACAGCAGGCAGCGGCGCTCGTGGTCCGCAGTCCAGGGCATGGTGCCGTGCACCAGCGCCTCGGTGAAGATCAGCACGTCGCCGGCCTCCACCGCCGGCTGCAGCACGTAGGGCACCTCGCGTTCATAGTTGCGCACGTCGGCCGGCAGCAGGTCCAGGAAGTTGCTCTTGTGGCTGCCGGGGACGCAGGCGAAGCCGCCGTCGCCTTCCGCGGCAGCGGTCAGGAACCAGGTGAACACGGTCAGGCCGTTGCGCATCAGGCCGTCCTGGTAGCGGTACCAGTGGTCGCCCCAACGGTGGCGCAGGTGGGAGCCGCCGTGCAGGCCGCCGCGCGCATCGCCGCGGCGCATGAAGATGCAGTAGTCGTGATCGACGCGGAAGTAGGGCCCGACCAGCTCCGGCAGGTAGGGCATGAGCCCGTCGTGGTCGATCAGGTCGACGAACGGCTGCCCCCAGTGGCTGCAGCGACGCGGCCGCCAGTGCTCGGACGGCCTGGCGTACTCGTCGAACTTCTCATCCACCGCGGCGTTCAGCACGCGCAACTCGGCGTCGCCGAGCACGCCCTTCACGACCAGAAACCCTTGCAGGTCGAACAGAAAGCGTTGTTCGTCGGTCACGGTCTGGCCACGCTACAGGCGCACTGTCCGCCCGTCAATGGGTCGCCGCCGACCGCTGCCGACCGCAGTGCCGCGTCTTGCAGGACGCGGCCGATCCCCGAATCAGGCCGCATGGCGGAGCCGTGGGTCATGGCACCGGCAAACATCGGCGCGCTGCCTGCCGCGTGTGGATTTCGCCCGCGCCCACGGCGTTCCCGGCCGCTGGCGTTCGTCGCAGTCGCGTTTGGCGTACTCGTCCTCGCCGCATCACGTCAGTGGCTGGATTGACGGGGCATCGGCTCCGACGTCGTGCTATCCTCCTGGAGTCGCGGCCCGGTGACGGGACAACCTTCCGGTGCGTGCCGCGGTAGCGAGCCCGCGGCTGCGAGCGCCGCTGCGATCACCGAGGAGTACCTGCATGAAGCCCAACATTCTGCTGTTGATGACCGACCAGCAGCGCGCCGATGCGCTCGGCTGCGTCACGCCGTGGATGGAGACCCCGCACATGGACCGCATCGCCGCCGAAGGGGTGCGCTTCAGCCGCTGCGTGACCAACTCGCCGGTGTGCATTCCCACGCGCAGGTCGATGGCGACCGGCCACTACCCGCACAACACCGGCATCTGGCACAACCAGAGCACGACGCTCGACCCGGAGGCGCCCAACTGGATGCGCACCGTGCGCGATGCGGGCTACCGCACCAGCGTGTTCGGCAAGACCCACCTCAATCACGCCGGCCCCGACCTGCGGGAGAAGGCGCACCTGCTCGTGGCGCAGGGGATCGACGACGTCTACGAGACGGTGGGACCGCGGCAGTCGGCTACGACCCTGTCACACATGACCGCCGAGTGGGAGTCGCTGGGCATCTGGGACGCCTACAAGCGCGACTTCGCGGAGCGCTTCGCCACCAAGCCGCACCTGGTGCGGCCCTCGCCGCTCGGCTTCGAGCACTACTACGATACCCACGTCGGCCAGAAGGCGAAGGCCTACCTGGAGGCGTACGACCGCGACCAGCCGTGGTTCTGCTGGGTGACCTTCGGCGGCCCGCACGAGCCGTGGGACACGCCCGAGCCGTGGTTCTCGCACTACGATTCCGGACGGATGCCGCCCGCACTGAGCGGCGACCTGCGCGCCGGCCACCGGCCCCCGGGCCACCTCGACGCCCTGCGCGCCCGGATGCCCGCCATGACACCGGATGACGTGGCCGCGATGCGCGCCAACTACGCCGGCAACGTGTCGCTGATCGACGACCAGGTCGGGCAACTGTTCTCGGTGATCGAGCGGCGCGGCGAGTGGCAGAACACGGTGGTGGTGCTGTGCTCGGACCACGGCGAGATGAACGGCGACCACGGCATGATCTACAAGAGCAACTTCCTGGACAGCGCGCTGCGCGTGCCGCTGCTGGTCAAGGGCCCGGGCGTGGCGCGCGGCGTCTGCGAGGGGCCGGTGGAGTGGTTCGACGTGGGGCCGACGCTGGCCGAGTTCGCCGGCGCGGAATTCGACTTCGAGCAGTTTGCGGTCTCCCTGATGCCGTCGCTGCGCGATCCCGCGGTAGAGACCCGCGCCGATGCGCTGTCGGAGATCCACGGGGAGGCGATGGTGATGGACAAGCGCTGGAAGTGCGCCGTGAACGCCGAAGGGAAGGCGTACCTGCTGTTCGACCTGGACAACGACCCCGGCGAGTCCACCAACCTGGCCGGCCTGCCGGAGTACCGCGACGTGGAGGAGCGCCTGCGCCTGCGCATCCTGGAGCGGATAATGGCCGCCCAGTTCACGTAACCTGCCCGCCGCTGAGGTCACGTGTAGCCGCCCGCGGGCGGTGGCTTCAGGACACGCGGGAGTATTCGGCGGCGGGGTAGCGGAAGGTGGCGGGGGTCTCGCCGTCAGCGAGCGGGCCCTTGTCGAGCGCCGGCGGCGGCCGGTAGTCGAACGGGGCTTCTTCGGCGGCGTAGGGCGTCGTGCGGCGCTCGCGGAGGCAGGCGCGCAGCACCTTCTGCTTGGCGACGACGTACTCGCGGGTGAACGGGCCGTGCTCCCACTCGATCCGCACGGTGTGGAACGTGTAGTAGACCACGCGGCGCAGCTTGTCGGACACGTTGGGCGGCGAGCCGTGCAGCAGGCGCACGTTGTGGAACAGCACGTCGCCGGCGCGCAGCAGCACCGGCTCGGCGCCCTCGGTGGAGAAGCCGTCCCGGTTGCGCTCGGCGATCGCCGCGGCGGTGCGCGCGTCGGACCACTGGTGGCTGCCCGTCACCACCCAGATACAGGTGTCCAGGTCGGCATCGTCGAGGTAGAAGTCGGCGATGAACACCGGCGGGTCGGAGGGGTAGTCGTCGGTGCTCGCGCGGTCGCGGTGCCACGGCACTTCGATGCCCTGGCCCGGCATCTTGAGCACCATGGCGTCCTGGGTCGGAAACAGGTCGGGGCCGGCGACCCGCTGCACGGCGGCGAGCACGCGCGGGTGGCCCATCATGGCGCGCGCGGCGTGCGACTTGTCCACGACGTACTGGATGCGGCGCAACACCTGAGAGCCGTCCAGGTGCCCGGCGCTGAACAGGTAGTCGGGCGACTCGGGATCCGCCTGGCCGGCCACGCGGTCCATGTCGGCGCGCATCGCCGCCAGCTCCCGGTCCCCGAGGCAGCCGGGAAGTACCAGCCAGCCGTTGTCCAGGAACGACTGCACTTCAGCATCGGAAAGACAAGCCATGAGTGTGGTTGTACCGACTCGACGGGCACTCGTCAAACGCCTGCCTCCCGGCGACTGTGGCCGCCCGCCGCGCCCGACGGCGCCGACGACTTCCTGTTCTGGTGGGACGATGTGACCCTCAACGAGGAACTCACCCGCAAGCGTGCTGTCGCAGAGAACTTCTATACCGAGGTTCCAGGGCAGGATTCTTCTTAAGTCGTTTTATAGTCATCAGTTGCGA
>JAPPGB010000121.1 GCA_028821475.1 Spirochaetaceae bacterium | reverse complement strand
GATCTGTGCGGGGGGCGCCGGGCAACCGGCGTCCCTACCGCGAAAGCGGCTTGCGGACGCCGCCGGGCGTGGTGCGATAGGGACGGGGGAGCGTTCGCCGGCACTGGAGCGGCACTTGTCCGCGTTGCGCTGCGTCGTCGCGGTGCCGGGCTCCCGGTCACGGTACATCCCGGCGGCCGTGCGGCGGGAGGTGTGGCGGCGCGACCAGGGTCGTTGCAGCTATGTCGACCGCCACAGCGGGCGGCGCTGCGGCTCCCGCTATCGGTTGGAGATCGACCACATCGTGCCGTTCGCGCTCGGCGGTGGTGCCGAGCCGCCGAATTTGAGGGTACGCTGCGGTGCGCATCACCGGTTGCGCCACGCTCAGCGCCATGTCTACGCCGGGAGTGAGGCGTCTGAAGCCCGACGCGCTCCGGTCTTCGCGGTCGATCCCAACGAGCGCGGGCAGACCGCCGGTTCGTATGCGGCAATCAATCGGGCCGGGGCCTGATCGCACACGGTCGTGGAACCGGCGCCCCCGACTATCGGCGGTCGATGCGAAGCCGGGCACCATCGCCTCGCCGATTCAGTTCGTCAGCTCCAGGATGTTCGGTTCCACGCCCTCGATCAGGCAGATCCCTGGGTAAGTGGTCGCTTACCGCTTACGCGTTCGCACCCCACTGCCCGGACTGACTGGCAGGCCGGGTCAATGGTATCTGTGAGAGATGCACGGGTACGGGGAGTCTGCCACAGCCAGCGACTGCGGGGGGAGGCCGCAGCGGGTACGGCTGGTGTTGACGGTCGGCCGGTTGGCAGCCGGGCTGGCGGCGCTGACGGTGCTGGCGGTCGCACCGGCGGGGGCGCAGGAGCCGGCGGGGGCGCAGGCGCCGGCGGCAGGAGAGGCGCCGGCGGCACAGACACCGGCGGCAACACAGACACCGGCGGCGACACAGACACCGGCGGCAACACAGACACCGGCGGCGACACAGACCCCGCCGGCAGCACAGGCGCCGGCACTGGAACAGTTGGCTGAGGTCTTTGTGGACGCGACCGCGGCGGCCGGTATCGATGCGCCGCATCGCGGCACTTGGGACGAGTTTACCGGCAAGGCGTTTGCGCGCGGCTACCTGGGCACCGGGCAGGCGTGGGGCGACTACGATAACGACGGCTGGGTGGACCTGTTCCTGGCCGGCGGCCAGGCGCCGAGCCGGCTGTACCGAAACAACGGCGACGGTACGTTCAGCGTTCCCGAGCAGGCCGCCGGGGTGGCCCTGGCCGACACCTGGACCGGCGGTGCGGTGTGGGCGGACTACGACAACGACGGCTGGCGCGACCTGTACGTGGTGGCGCACGGGCGCAACGTGCTGTTCCGCAACGAGGCCGGCGCGCACTTCCGCGACGTGACGGCCGCGGCCGGCGTGGGGGACACGGGCAAGGGCGCCACCGCCGCCTGGGGCGACTACGACGGCGACGGCTTCCTGGACCTGTTCGTGGCCAACTGGCGCTGCTTCCCGGAGTGCCCGCGCGCCCGCGCGGCGGAACTGGCCGGCGACCGGCTGTACCGCAACCGCGGCGACGGCACCTTCGAGGACGTGTCGCGGCTGCTCGGCGCCAAGCTGCGGGGCGCCGCCTTCTCGGCGAGCTTTGCCGACTTCGACGACGACGGCGACCCGGACATCTACGTGGTCAACGACAAGGTGGAGCACCCGATCGGCAACGTGCTGTGGCGCAACGACGGACCGGGGTGCGGCGGGTGGTGCTGGAGCGACGCCTCCGCCGAGACCCGGACCGGCGACGTGGGGTACGGCATGGGGCTGGCGGTGGGCGACTACGACAACGATCTGGACCTGGACTTCTACTTCTCCGACATGGGCGAGGGGATGTCGCTGCTGCAGAACGTGGGCGGGCGGTTCCGCGATGCCACCGAGGCGGCCGGCGTGGGGGCGGAGCAGCCCGGCGGCCTGGCTGGCTGGGGCGCGGCGTTCCTGGACTTCGACAACGACGGCTGGCTGGACCTGTTTCTGGCGGCGAGCGGGTACGCGGGCCACTTCGAGGATGCCGCCGAGCTGGTCGACTTCCTGCTGCCCTATGCCAACGTGCTATTCCGGAACCGCGGCTACGGCAACTTCGAGGACGCCACGCCGCCGAGTTGGCACCGCCACCGCCACCCGACCATGGGCGTGGCCTACGCCGACTACGATCGCGACGGGCTGGTCGACTTCGTGGTCGGTAACTTCGACGTGGGCTACGCGCTGTACCGCAACACGGGGCTGGCGGGAGCCGGCAACCACTGGCTGACGCTGCGGTTGGAAGGCCGCCCGCCGGTGAACCGCGACGCACTCGGGGCGCGGGTGTTCGTGACGCCCGACGGCGCCCGGGCGCGCATGCAGGAGGTGAAGAGCGGCTCGAGCCTCGGAGCCGGCAACGACACCGCGCTGCACTTCGGCCTCGGCCGGGCGCCCACCGCCGCGGTGCGCGTGGTATGGCCCGACGGCGTACAGGAGGAGTTCGGGGAGGTGGCCGGAGACCGGGAGTGGCGCCTGGTCTACCGGCGGGGGCGGCGGGAGTTGCCGGTCCCGTAAGCGCTGCCGGTCCCCGTCGGGCGCAGCAGGCCTTGTCGAGGTTGCCGGCCCCATTGGCGTCGCCGGCTCTGTAGGTCCTGGCGGTTTGTCGAGGTTGCCAGCGCCCTCGACGTTGCCGGTCCCGCCCACGCCGCCCGGCGATGTGGGGTTGCCGGCCCGGTCGACATGACCGCCCCGGCGTCGAGGGCCGCCTCCGTCATTGCCGGACCCGTCGACGGCGCCGGAGCCGTCACGCGGCGGGCCCGGTCGGTGTTGCCGTCCCCACCGGACCCTCCGGACCCGCCGCGGAAATTTTGACGGCGCTCTCCCGGCGTGCTATAAAGGCCGCTCGGTTGCCGCGCGCGGCGCCGGGGGCGAGAGGGAGGAAGCGTGCGCACGTACATGATCAGGCGGTTGCTGCTCATGATTCCCACGGTGTTCGTGGTCACGTTCATCGTGTTCGTGCTGATGCGCCTGGTGCCCGGCGACGTGGTGGACATCATGGTGAGCCAATTCGCCATCGAGGGCGGCGGCGACGTCGAGGCGACGCGCGAAGCGCTGATGCGTGAGCTGGGCATGGACGTGTCGCTCATTCACCAGTACGGGCGCTGGCTCGGCATCGTGGCGCAGGCGGACGGCGAGTTCCGCGGTGTGTTTCAGGGCGACCTCGGCGACAGCCTGTGGCGCCCCAACAGCGTACTGGAGGAGATCGGCCGCAGGTGGCCGGTGACCGTCGAGCTGAGCATTATCGGGCTGCTCGTGGGGCAATGCTTTGCGTTCCCGATCGCCACCTACTCGGCGATCCGGCAGGACAGCTTCGGCGACTACGTGGTGCGCAGCTTCTCGATCCTGTTCATCTCCATTCCCGCCTTCTGGCTGGCCACGCTGGTGATCGTGTTCCCGGCGGTGTGGTGGGGTTTCATGCCCCCTCTGATGTACGTGCCGCTGCACAAGGACGTGGGCCGCAACCTCGCCATGTTCATCATTCCCGGCATCGTGCTCGGCCTGTCGATGTCCGGCGGCAGCATGCGCTTTCACCGCACCATGATGCTGGAGGTGTTGCGCCGGGACTACATCCGCACGGCATGGTCCAAGGGGCTCAAGGAGAAGGTGGTGATCATCCGCCACGCGCTCAAGAACGCGCTCATCCCGGTGGTCACCTACGTCGGCCTGTGGATGCCGATCCTGGTGGGCGGCACGGTGATCATCGAGACCATCTTCGGCCTGCCCGGCATGGGTGAGCTGATCGTGGAGGCGACCCGGCTCCGGGACTATCCGGTGGTCAGCGGCACCCTGATCATCTTCGGTTGCGGCATGGTATTGATCAACCTGGTGGTCGATCTGACCTACGGATTTCTCAATCCGCAGATCCACTATCAATAAGCGAGCGCGAAGCGAGGAAGTCAGTGGCTGACAGCGCTCCCGACAGCATCGTGGCACCGCGGCAACTCAAACTGGTCGACTTCTTCAAACGCCTGATCAGGGAAAAGCCGCTCGGCGCGGTGGGCATGTTGATCAGCCTGTCGTTCCTGTTCGTCGCCGTATTTGCCGATTTCATAGCGCCGTACCCGATGAACGAGATCCATCTCGGCGAAAACCTGCTGCGGCCGTCGGCCAAGTACTGGCTCGGCACCGACAACCTCGGGCGCGACATGCTCAGCCAGATCATGTTCGGGGCGCGCGTGTCGGTGATCGTGGGATTGGCCGGCGCGTCGATTGCCACCCTGCTGACGCTGTTTCTGGGCATGCTGAGCGGTTACCTCGGCGGCCGCTTCGACATGGTGGTGCAGCGCGTGGTGGACGGTGTCATGTCGATGCCGGGCCTGGTGCTGGTGATGGCCGCCGTCTCCATGGTCGGGGCGAGCCTGTGGTCGGTGATCGTGGTGCTCGGCATCCTGGGGGGAATCGGCGGCTCGCGCATCATCCGCAGCGCCGTGATCGACATCAAGGAAAACGCCTACGTGGAGTCGTCGCGCGCCATCGGCACATCCACGATGACCATTATCTTCCGGCACATTCTGCCCAACATCATGGCGCCGGCGATCGTCAATTTCAGCCTGCAGGTGCCGTCGCTGATTCTGACCGAGGCGAGCCTGAGCTTTCTCGGCTACGGGGTGCCGCCGCCGCAACCGAGCTGGGGCGGCATGCTGGGCATCATCGGCAGATTGTACATGTTCAAGGCGCCGTGGATGGCGCTGTGGCCGGGCGTTGCCCTAGCCGCGGTGGTGTTCGGCATCAACGTGCTCGGCGACGCGCTGCGCGATCTGCTCGATCCGCGGCTGCGCGGCGGCACCGGCAACTTTCGAGGCACGCAACGGAGGAGGTGACTTTCAGGAAGATATCACATGGGATCCGCATGGCAGGCCGGAACCACCCGCCATGCCTTCGATCATTCATGGGTTCAGTGGTCAGATTCATGAAGGAGTGAAGATGACGAAGTTTTTTACCCTTATCATTCTGGGTCTCCTGGTGGCCGGAGCGCCGCTGTTTGCCGGCGGAGAGGAAGAGTCCTCCACGGCGGCGGGAGACATGGCCGCGGACTCGGGCGAACCGCAATACGGCGGCACCCTGAACGTGATGCAGCGCATCATTCAGACCGACGGCACCGGCGATCCGGTCAGCTCGGCACCGCCCGGCGAGACCAGGGTCGCTACCCTGATCGGCGAGAAACCGTGGACCGGGGGCGTCGAGGAGTACGGGCCGAGAGGCACCAACGAGTATCCGTTCGACGGTGAGTTCCCACCCAACAAGTTCTACGTGGGGCGCACGGTGGAACGCTGGGAACAGAGCCCCGATGCGCTGGTATTCCACATTCGGCCGGGTGTCATGTGGTCGGGCATGAGTCCCAACCCGGTCATGGAAGCGCGTGAGTACACCGCCCACGATTTCGAATTCAACATCAGCCGCTTCCTGGACGCACCGCGCGGCACGGCGGTGATGCAAAAGGATTGGATAACGTCGATCGAGGTTATCGATGACAGCACGGTCAAGCTGCACACCAAGTATTTCAACCCGATCTGGTTGGAGGATCTGCTCGACCTCGCGCGCGGCTGGCACATTCCGCCGGAGATGGTGGAAGCCGGTCCGGTGGACTGGAACAACATGGTCGGAACCGGGCCATTCGTGCTGGAGGAGTATTCGCCGGGCTCCCACTTTCGCATGGCGAAAAACCCGCTCTACTGGCGCAAGACCACCATAGACGGCAAGCAGTATCAACTGCCGTTCGTCGACAACGTGGTGATTCCGATCATTCGCGACGAGACCACGCGCATCGCCGCGCTGCGCACGGCGAAGCTGGACTACGTGTCGTTTGCCGAGAAGACGCACGCCGACTCGCTGGCCATGACCAATCCCGATATCCAGCAGGCGTATGACGTCTACGGCGGCGTAATCGGCATGCGCCTGCGCGTGGACCGGCCGCCGTTCGACAACGTCGCGGTGCGGCGGGCGCTGTCGATCGGCACGGACCGGGAAGCGATTGCGCAAACCGTGTACGAGCGCGATGCACCGCTGGAGTGGCCGCTGATGTGGCGCGCCGAGGGCTACGTGCCGTACGATGAACTGCCGCCGCAGCACAAGGAGATCCTGACCTACGACCTGGAGAAGGCGCAGCAGATGCTCGCCGACGCCGGCTACCCGAACGGTTTCAAGATGAAGCTGCTGTCGAGCAACCGGCCGTTCACGCCGCCGGTAGCGGAGGCGTTCGCCGGCTTGTGGAAGCAGCAGTTCGGTATCGACGTCGAGATCGAGGTCAACGAAGCGGGTCTGCACTGGGGACAGCCGCATGACCGGGAAGACTGGGATGCCTGGATCGAGTGGTGGGGCACCGAGTTGACGCTGATGAGGTTCCGCGGCAACGCCGCAACGGACGCGCGCAACAACATCAACCGGTTCAGCGATGCGCGCTTCGACGAGTTGCTGGCCGAGGCGGAGAAGGAGTTCGACAAGGACAAGCGCGTGGAGCTGCTGACCGAGGCGAACCTGATCCTGATCGACAACGCGCTCACCATCGCCATTCCGCATCCGCTCAAGTTCACCTTCTGGTGGCCGTGGGTAAAGAACTACTACGGCGAGGCGTGCTACATGGTGCACGACGGCCTCTTCGACCTCATGTGGATCGACCAGGACATGAAGGCGTCGATGGGATACTAGTCAATCGGATAATGGCGGTAGCTGTTAGCTGAAAGTCCGTAACCGCGGCCGTGGCTGGTCCACGGCTCGCGGAAGGCGCGGCGCGTTGGCCGGGACCGCCCCGGTCGGCGCCGCGTCGCGGTTTGGCCGCGGCAGAGTCGACGACCGCGTCTACGTCGGCTGGGGCGGTACTGCCCGGAACGCCACCGTGCCGATGCTCGGCGAGCGCTGCCTGATGGGGTCCAACATGTTCACCGAGACCGACTACTACGAGCTGATCCGGCTCATGCACCGCACCGGCCTGCGCTTCGCCGACCTGGTAACGCACCGCTTTCCGCTGGCCGACGCGCAGCGGGCGTTCCACCTGTTCGCCGGCGGCCGCACCGGCAACGTGATGTTCACCTGGGACTGACGCCGGGCGAGCGCGGGGCGGGCGCCGGGCGTGACCCCGGTCAGCGGGCCGGCAGGAACGGCTCGGTGATCTGGGAGGTGTCGGCGTGGGTCGGCACCCCCTCGTCGGCGAAGATGGCGTCGATCTCCTGCCGTTCCTCGGGGAGCAGGCGCCACTCGACCGCCGCGACGTTTTCTATCAGTTCCTCGCTACGGCGGATGCCGACCAGCGCCACGGTGACCGCGGGGTTGCCGAGCACCCACGCGATGGCGAGCTGCGCCACCGACTTGCCGTGGCGGGCGGCGATTGCCCGCAGGCGGTCGACCACGCGCAGTTGCTTCCGGAACTGCTCGCGCTGGAACAGGGGCAGGCCGAAGGCGTAGCCCTTGGAGCGCCAGTCCCAGTCCACGAAGGTGGTCGACTCGTTGAACGCGCCGGTCAGCAGGCCGAAGCCGAGCGTGCCGTAGGCCATGAAGCCGATGCCGTGGGACCGCGTGTAGGGCAGCACGGCGCGTTCCACGCGGCGGTCGAACAGGTGGTAGCCGACCTGGTTGGCGGCCAGGTGGCCGGCGCTCTCGCACACGTCCATCATCGCCGGGGAGAAGTTGGACACGCCGTAGTGGCGGATCTTGCCGTCCTGTTTGAGCTTCTCGAGGGCCGCGATCGGCTCCCCGTACGGCGTGTTGTGGTCGGGCCAGTGGATCAGCATCAGGTCGATCCAGTCGGTGCCGAGGCGGCGCAGGCAGCCTTCGGTGCTGGACACGACGTGGTCGAACGATGAGCACTGTGCGCCCTGGCGGCCGCCGCCGTACTTGAACCCCACCTTGGTCACCAGGACGACTTCCTTGCGGCGCGCGCCGAGCGCCTTGCCGAGCAGCTCCTCCGAGATGTAGGGCCCGTATGCCTCGGCGGTGTCGAACAGCGTGATGCCGTGGTCGATCGCCTCCCCGGCCGCCCGTTGCGCCTCCGCTACGTCGATCTCGCCGTACTGGTTGGTGCTCAGCTCCCAGGTCCCGAACCCGAGCGCCGAACAGGTCAGATCGCTGTCCCCGAACCTGCGTTGTTCCATCCGTAGCCTCCGTTCAAGCGTCGAGGGTATCGGAAAGAGGGCGGGCGGGTAAGCGCGCCGGAGCGAATCGCGGTCCAGGGAGATGATTTCACGCCGGCCTCCAGGGGTAGGAGTGGTAGTCGAAGCTCCAGTCGGACTTTACCGGTGCGTTGGGGGCATCGTAGTCCGGACGATGGGGGCCGTACGGGGTTGTCGCAGGGCTTGCCTGACATTGGCCTGGTGATGCTATCGACACGCGGCGCCGGCGTGAGTACCTTCCGGCGGCAGCGGAGCCCGGCCGCAGGCGGCATAGCCGAAGCGGCCGCCGGCGGGCGTCGACGGCGCCCCCGACTACACAGGCTCCCGCAAAGGTGGACAAACGATGAAGATCGAACGACATGCGCCGGGTGCGCCCTGCTGGGTCGACCTGGCCACGACCGACCAGGCGGCGGCCAAGTCGCTCTACGGTGAGCTGTTCGGCTGGAGCTACGAGGACATGCCGATGGACGAGGCGGGCCGGCAGCTCTACAGCATGGCGAGCCTCGACGGCGCCTTCGCCGCGGCCATCTACACGCAGCAGGAGGAGCAGCGGCAGATGGGCATTCCCCCGCATTGGAGCATTCACCTCGCCGTCGACGATGTCGACGCGACCGCGGGGCGCGTCAGCGAACTCGGCGGGAAGCTGCTCATGGAACCGTTCGACGTGTTCGAGTCGGGCCGCATGGCCGTGCTCAGCGACCCCACCGGTGCGACCGTCGCGCTGTGGCAGCCGCGCAACCACGTCGGGGCCGGCGTGAAGTACGAGCCCGGCGCCATGGCGTGGTGCGAGGTGATGACCACCGATCCGGATGCCGCGACCGCGTTTTACACCGAGCTGCTCGGTGTGCAGAGCGCACGCCAGACCATGGAGCACGGCGTGGAATACACGGCGCTGATGGCGGCGGGCATGCCGGCGTTCGGTCTCATGGCGCTGCCCGAAGAGCTGCGTGCGATGCAGATCCCGCCGCACTGGAGCGTCTACTTCCAGGTCGCCGACGTCGATGCCACGGTGGCCGCCGTGACCGCGGCCGGCGGCGCCGTCAATATGCCGCCGACCGACATCGCCACGGTGGGGCGTGTCGCCTTCGTGCGCGACCCGCAGGGCGCCGGCTTCGGCCTGATGCTCCCGGAAACCCCCGCCTGACGAGCCGGTCTTCCGCCGGCCGCTCCGGCGCAGCATAATGGGCTCATGGCCTGCTGCTGCTCTGCTGGAGGCGGGGCCGGAAGCGCGGGGCGTTCGCGGCGTTTGCACGGCGGCCCCTGTCCCGGCACCGACCGCTTCTTCTCGCGCGAAGCGCCGTGCATGGCGCGCTGCTACCTCCGCCGCGGGCTCGATGGCCACGCCCGAATTGACTTCCCCGAGTTCACTGTCACCAAGCGGCCCACACCGCCGTCGACGTGGATCTCCGCCCTCACCAGCGCACACCACCCAGCTTCCCCTGGTCCAGAGTTGCCCGATCAGTCTCGACCTCGACGGGGCTCGCGGTGCATTGCGCTCGTTCGGGGTTCTCGATATGCTGTTCCATCACTTTCTATCACTCGAGGAGGATAACGATGTTTCACAGGAGATTGTTGGCGTTTGCGCTGATCGCCCTTGTGGCGACCGCGACGGTCTATGGAGGCGGAGAGGCCGAACCTCAGGAGGCAGCGGCCGGTGCAGGCGGTGCGGCGCAGCAAGCACTGACGGCAACGGGTGACCAGTGGCCCAACGCTGCATTCAAGACGGGGGATTTCGTGTATGCCACGCCGGCCGCCTTCACGGCAGCCACCGGCCACGAGATAACCAGCTACCAGGAAGCGCCGGAGTTGCAGGCCAGGGTCACCTCCGGAGGGATCCCGCCAGTGGAACAGAGGCTTCCCAAAGAGCCACTGGTGCTGGTTCCGATGGAGAAGGTAGGCCAATACGGCGGCAGCATGCGTGTGGGTTCGGTCGGCTTTACCGGGTGGACGGATTTCACCGATGCTCGCTGGCCCGGACTGCTGAGATACAGTGCGGATACCGCCCAGGTGCTGCCCTACCTGACCAAGGGTTACGAGCTGTCTGCAGACGGCAAGACTATCACCCTTCACTTCAGGGAGGGCCACAAGTGGTCCGACGGCTCGCCGTTTACCCTTGAGGACGTACTCTTCTGGTGGGAGGACCAGATCCTGAACGATGAGCTTACACCGACCAAACCCGGACGGTGGATGTCGGGAGGCGAACTCGCGCAATTCGAGAAGATTGACGACACTACCCTGCGCATCCGGTTTGCGGAATCGAATCCCGCCGCGGTCTTCACCATTGCCCACCACGGCGGCCGGCAGAACGCATTCTACCAGCCAAGCGAATATCTGAAGAACTGGCACATAGAGCACAACTCCGAGGCCACCGCGGTAGCAAAAAAGGAAGGCTATGACACTTGGTGGGAGGCCTTCAATTTCCACCGAACCTACGGGCCGCAGCAGACGGACACGGGGTTGCCTGTGGTTGCCGCGTGGGCACTGGATACCGTTGCTCCCACCCACAGGACTTTCGTCAGGAATCCCTACTACCTGGCGGTCGACACGGCGGGCAACCAGCTACCCTACATAGACAGCATCACCAGATCCTTGGTCGGTGACGCAGAGACTCTGAAACTGCAGGTGGTGGCGGGCGAATTCGACATCAACTGGAGAGAGGTCTCGGGAGACGACTATCCCTTGTTGTTGAAGAACCAGGAGAGCGCGGGCTATCGTGTTGCGCTGGTAAAATATCCCGGGCACCTCGTGTTCCTGGCCTTCAACCAGACCAGCAAGGATCCTGCCAAGCGGGAGATTTTCCAGAATGTCGCGTTTCGGCGGGCCATGTCCATGGCCATTAATCGGGACGAAATCAACGAGATCGTTTTCGCCGGCCAGGGGGTTCCCTCGGCGGTGACACCGGACGCATCAACCAGCTTTTACAAGCAGGGGTGGGAAAACGCGTGGGCTCAGTTCGATCCGGATCATGCCAACAGACTTCTGGATGAGATCGGTCTGGCGGAGCGGGACGACAGCGGCTTTCGCCTGAGGCCCGACGGCGAGAAGCTCGTGGTGATCATAGAGTACCAGGAGAGAGGGCCCAGAACGCCGACGCTCGAACTCATAAAAGAATACTGGGATGCAGTCGGTGTACAGACAGAGCTGAAGCCCCTGGAGCGCACGTTCTACTTCACCCGGATCAATGCCGCCGAGCACGACGTCGGGGTGTGGCATCTGGACGCCGCACTGGAGGGGCCGCTGCTGGCCTCAAAGAACGGCTCTATCAACTTCTCCGGCGGGATAGGCGCCGGCGTGGAGTGGATCAAATGGCGGGACACCCAGGGACAATCCGGCGAGGAGCCTCCTGAGGAAGTAAAGGAGTGGTTCGAAGGCACGGATAAGTTCGTGGTCCTCCCGCAGGGCTCGCCCGAGTACATCGAACTGGGGCAGGAGCTGTTCGACTGGTTCATCGATCAGGTCAACCTGATCGGCACCGTCACGGACATCCGGCAACCCCTAGTTCTGAACAAGGATCTGAGGAACGTCGCCCTGGACCAGGGTGTGTACACGTGGGACAGTCTGTACGTGTATTCTTACCTTCCAGAGGTGTGGTTTTTCGATAATTGAGCAACAGGGGCCGCCCGCAAGAGGGCGGCCCCTCTAGCAGAGGGAATCCGCGTTTGCTGCCCTACATCGTTCGGCGGATGAGCTATATGGTGGTTGTGCTCTTGGCCACGGCCACCGTGTCGTTCATGCTGATCGAGCTTCCTCCCGGCGACTACCTCACTTCCTACATCATGCAGCTCCGAGAGAGCGGGAACGAGGTCTCCAAGGCGGAGATCGCCTCCCTGGAGAAGCAGTACGGTCTGAACCTGCCACTGTATCGCCGCTACCTGAAGTGGTTGGGCGACATGATGCGAGGGGATTTTGGCAGATCCTTCGAATGGAACAGACCCGTGGGCGAGCTTCTTGTCGAGCGCTTGCCCCTGACGATCATCATCTCCAGCTTCTCGATGGTATTCATATACGGCGTAGGCGTGCCCATCGGCATGTATTCGGCTCTCCACCAGTATTCCGTTCGTGACTATGCATTCACCTTTCTCGGTGTCATCGGCCTCGCCACGCCGAACTTTCTTCTGGCCTTGATTCTGATGTTTGGCTTCTATTCCTGGTTCGGCTGGAGTCCCGGAGGCCTCTTCTCTCCTGAGTACGAGGTCGCCGCCTGGAGCATCGCCAAGTTTCTGGACATGCTGAAACACCTGCCCGTGCCCGTCCTTGTCATCGGTACGGCCGGCACCGCGGGAGTGATCCGCGTCATGCGGGGCGTCCTGCTGGACGAGCTGAGAAAGCAATACGTCGTAACTGCGCGCGCCAAAGGGGTGGTGGAAAGAAAACTGCTGTTCAAGTATCCCGTGCGGGTTTCGATCAACCCCATCGTGAGCACCATAGGTTGGGTGCTGCCTGCCGTTGTCTCGGGGTCCACCATTACGGCGATCGTGCTGAGTCTGCCCACGACCGGGGCCTTGCTGTTTAGCGCTCTGATGAGCCAGGACAGCTATCTGGCGGGAAGCGCCGTGCTGTTTCTGAGCGTTCTGACGGTCCTCGGCACATTCATCTCCGATATGCTGTTGCTGTGGCTCGATCCGCGGATTCGCTATGAGAAATAGGCGCAGCAGCATGCCGGAAGGACGCGGTATCAGCGCCGAGGAGAGGTACTACATAGCCTCTCAGTGGCAGCTTATGTGGCGGAAGTTCAGGAAGCATAAACTGGCCGTTACTGGTGGCGTGGTGCTCTTCATCTTCTACTTTCTGGTGGTTTGGGCCGAGTTTGTGGCGCCCTATGGCCCGCTGGATCGCACGGACTACCGGTATCATCCACCCCAGCGGGTTCGGCTGGTCGATGCGGAAGGCCGGTTCCATTTCGGCTTCTTCGTGTACGGCATCGAAAAGACGCGCGATGCGGAGACCTGGAGCTGGAAGTTCGCCGAAGATAAGAGCGAACGCTACGCGATTTCTTTCTTCGTGCATGGCCGCCCGTACCGGCTCTGGGGCCTGTTCGAGACGAATCTCCATCTGTTCGGTCTGCAGGATCCCGCAGCGCCCTTGCTGCTGTTTGGCACCGACCGGTTGGGCAGAGACTTGTTCTCCCGGATCATTTACGGTACCCGCGTTTCCTTGAGCATCGGCCTGGTAGGCGTGGCAATCGCCTTCGCTCTGGGCTGCATACTGGGCGGTGTGTCGGGATACTTCGGCGGCACCATCGACGTCATCATCCAAAGGGTTATCGAGTTCTTCCTATCGCTGCCATACATACCGCTGTGGATGGCCCTCGCCGCTGCCGTTCCCGCGGATTGGCCGATTATCAGGACCTACTTCGCCATTACGATAATTGTCTCGTTCATGGGTTGGTGCCAGCTCGCAAGGGTGGTGCGGGGCAAACTCATCAGCGTGCGGGAAGAGGACTACATCCTGGCGGCCGGAATCGCCGGCGCCAAAGACCGGAAGATCATCATCAGGCATCTTCTGCCGTCGTTCTTGAGCTATCTGATCGTCAGCCTGACGCTGTCCATACCCAACATGATCATTGGCGAGACGGCTCTGAGCTTTCTCGGCCTTGGAATCCGTCCCCCGGCCGTCAGCTGGGGCGCGCTGCTCAAAGGAGCGCAGCAAGTGAACGTCGTAGCTCTCTACCCGTGGCTTCTTATTCCGGGCCTGTTCGTCATCACTGCCGTCATCGCTTTCAGCTTTCTGGGAGACGGACTGCGCGACGCATCCGACCCGTACAAGTAGCAACGGGTCGAAGGAGCGGAGTATGAGTTGCCGAATTGCCGTCATCACGGACATCCACTACTGCGTCACGCCGCCGAACGTCGCGGCCAGACAAGGCCAGTGGGGTGCGGTGCTGCTGCGCCGCACGATCGAGAGGTTGAATCGTTACGTCAAGCCGGATGTCACCGTCGTCCTGGGCGACCTGGTAGATGACCCGCACGCTGCCGACGCGTCGGCACTGCTGGGGGCACTGCGTGACGTCCTCGAGCGACTCGACTGCCCCTGGCTGGCGCTGCCCGGCAATCACGATCCGAGTCCGGCCGTATTCTATGACGTCTTCGAGCGCGTCGAGCACCTGGATGTCAACAATGTGCGCCTGGCGAGCTTCGTGGACGCCGAAGAACCGGGCTACAACGCGTCGCGGAGCGCGCGGGACCTGAACCGGATGGCCGCCGTGGCCGACGGCCACCGCGGGCCGCTGGTGGCGCTCCAGCACGTGCCCGTCGACGTACCCGGCGGCGAGGCCAGCTACGGCTACACCAACTGCGCCGAAGTCACCGCCGCGATGCGCGCCCATGGGTACACGCTGGCAGTGGGCGGTCACTATCACCCCGGTGTCGGGCTACGGCAGCAGGACGGGGTGACGACGCTGGTCGTGCCGGCGCTGTGTGAGGCGCCGTTCTCGTTCGCCGTTGTGACGATTGACGATGACGACATCGGCGTCGAGGTGCTGGAGCATCGGCTGCAAGGATCGCTGGCATTGAACGACTACCACTCGCATACCCAGTTTGCCTACTGCGGCGAAGATGTGGACATGGCGCAGAGTGCGGGTTTCGCGGCGATGATTGGACTCGAGCAACTGGCGTTCACCGAACACAGCGGCCAGCTCTACTTCGACAGCCCGACGTACTGGAGCGGCATGCTCGGAGAGAGCGGCATCGACGGCAGGACCGGGCGGGCAGAGCGGATGGCCGACTACTGGCAAGCCGCCGCCGAGCATCGCAGCGACTCCGCGTTGGCCGGGCTCGAGGTCGACGCCGACTTCGCCGGTAACCCGGTGGCCGAGCCTGCCGACCTGGAGCGGGCCGATATCGTCGTCGGCGCCGTTCACTGGCTGCCGGAGTTGCGCACCCCCTTACCTGACACCGCGCGTGCAGCCGACGAGTTCCTCCGCATCGTAGATCGGCTCTGCCGCCACGGCATCGACGTGCTGGCACATCCTTTCCGCGTGTTCCGGCGCGCGGGCATTGCGGTGCCGACGTCTCTGTTCGCCCCCACGGTTGCGCTGTTGCGGGAGCACGGGGTGGCGGCGGAGATCAACTTCCACACCAACGAGCCGCCACCATCGTTCTTCGCCGACTGCATCAGGGCGGGCGTTCGCATCAGCTTTGGGAGTGACGCCCATGCGCTGTACGAGATCGGGGAGTTTCACCCCCACCTGGCGCTGCTTGCCGACATCGGCTTCGACGGCGACTTGACCGACATTCTGCTGCCCAGGGTGTCGATCCCCGGTTGATAGACAGCGGCGGAGCCGGCCTCGCCGTCGACAGCGGTCAAACCCGCGCACCCCGCCGACTTCGCCGCCGAGAGCGCCAGGCTAACTGGCAGATGATAGGAGGTGAGAGTCCTCTGGGGAGAAGGAGTAGTCGCTCCACGAACCACCGCGAGCCGTGCGTGGGTGTCCGCGAGGCCATCGACGAAGCGTCGGTAGCGGTGCGTATGGGCAGGGTATCGAGCGTCGAAAGGGAGAACATCTGGAGTGGCGCGCCTTCAAGGATGCGGCCGATGCACTCGGCAAGGTATCGAGCAGAGTCGGGACGGCGCACCAGGCCTCCTCTCCATTCGTGATCCGGCGCAAGAACTGGCTGTTTCCGACCGCCCGCGCGGGGCCGTCGCGAGCCCACCGCTATATGCTTGATCGAGGCCGCCAGGGCGAACGGCACCGCTATCTCCGCGAGCTGTTCGAGAAGTTGCCCTCGCCCGCGTCGACGGTCTCGCGCTTCTCCTCGGTTGCCCGGGCCGCCGCCGGCACCGCCATCGATACCTGGATTCGCCACCCGCTTACTTATGTCTGAAGCTTCTTTGAGCTTCCTCGGATTCGGTCTGCCAGCTCAGATCCCCAGTTGGGGTGGTCTGCTCAGCCGGGAAGGACGCATCTATATGGAGATGGCGCCATGGCTGGCTCTCTGGCCTAGCCTGTTCCTGACTGTTACCGTCTACAGCCTGAACATGTTCGGTGACGCGGTGCGGGATCTGCTTGACCCGAGGCTGCGGGGTGGTGGAGGACGCCTTGGTGCCGAAGCCGCCAGAGCGGTTTAGAGAGCCCACATGCGGGGTGCACGCCGATCTCCCTGAAGTCGCCGGCCTGGTTGCCTCCATTTGAGCGGCGACGCGGACCAAGCCGATGCCCCTGAGCCTCACCGATCAGCCGTGTACGAGCTAATCCACCTGGAGGCCAAGGTGAGTTCCGCACGACCAGCGCTCGTATGTTTGCGTGACGTCACTGCTAGGCGGTAGAGTCTGGGTTGTGAACCATCATGAGAAGTATTTCTTCGACGTGCGCGGGTACCTTGTCGTCAGAGACGCCCTGACCGCCGACCAGGTCGCGGCCTTGTCCGAGCAGTTCGACCGGGTGCGGGCCAAGGACGTCAGGCGTCACTACGGGTCCGACCGAACCCGGTTGCCGGCCGATGCCGACCGGGCCTGGTCGGCGGCCACGCTGCTCCAGTGGGGCGGTCCCTACATCGACCTGATCGACCTCCCCACCATCGCGCCGTATCTGGAAGAGCTCCTCGGCGTGGGCTACCGGCTCGATCACGACTACCTCGCCGTCAACAATGCCGAGGACCACAGATCGCTCTATCTACACGGGGGCGGGCAGGGCGCCGGCGGAGACACCACTCTCGTAGGCCCCACCGATGGTGGTCAGTGCTACTACCGCTACAACAACGGCAAGTTTTACAACGGTTTGATCGCGGTTGCGTTCGAACTGAACACGGTGCAGCCCGGCGATGGAGGTTTCGCCTGCGTCGCGGGCAGCCACAAGGCCAACTTCGAGCTGCCGCCCGACTGGAAGAACAGCGCCACCCAGGACGAATTCCCGGAGGTTGTGGACAGCGTAGCTGTCGGCGCGGGCGACGCCATCATCTTCACCGAGGCCCTTGCCCACGGAACCGTGCCCTGGGAGGGACCGAACGAACGGCGGACGATCTTCTACAAGTACACTCCGCACGCCGTGGCCTGGAGCCCGTGCTACTACAACGCCGATCACTACGGTGATCTTTCGGACCGGCAGCGCGCCATGCTGATGCCGCCGAGCGCCTACGGTCCCGACGAGCGCACCAGGGCCATCTGGAACCGAGCCCAGGCTGAGCAAGCCGAGCTGGTGCGGCTGCGCGAGGAAGTCGCCGCGCTCAATCAGCAGCGCCACGAATATCGATGGGATAAGCGTGATTCTGGGTCGAGCTGATTG
>JAPPGB010000120.1 GCA_028821475.1 Spirochaetaceae bacterium | reverse complement strand
GTTGACGGCCGTCTACCTGGCCGGCGTGCTGCTGCCTTGCCTGGTCACCTGCCTCACGATTGCGCGCGAGCAGGGGAGCGCATTCGCGCTGCGGCTGGTGGGCCGCCAGGCTGTGGCGGCCGCCGGGTTCAGCGCCCTGCTGGCCTGGGGCGGAGCATGGCTGTGAGCCGGATCTCCGGCACCCGCCGGGGCAATCGACCGCCAACCCCAACCTGAGCCCTGGAGAAAATCGAATTGAATGACCCACGCCTCCCCGTGACCGTGCTCTCCGGCTTCCTCGGCGCCGGCAAGACGACGTTGCTCAACCATGCCCTGCACAACCGCGAAGGCCGCCGCGTCGCGGTCGTCGTCAACGACATGAGCGAGGTCAACGTCGACGCCGCGCTGGTACGCAACGGCGGCGCCGAGCTCAACCGCGTCGACGAGCGCCTGATCGAGATGTCCAACGGCTGCATCTGCTGTACGCTGCGTGAAGACCTGATCGAGGAGGTTGCACGCTTGGCGCGGGAACGCCGCTTCGACTACTTGTTGATCGAATCAACCGGTATCTCCGAGCCGCTTCCCGTCGCGGCCACCTTCGCCCTGGCGGACGATCTTGGCGTCCAACTGGGCGAGCTGGCCCGGTTGGACACAATGGTCACCGTCGTCGACGGTCCGCGTTTTCTTCGCGACTTCGGCTCCGGAGAAGACCTGCTCGATCGTGGGCTGGGGGTTGATGTCGAAGACGACCGCTCCATCGCCGAGCTCCTCGTCGATCAGGTCGAGATCGCCAACGTTCTCGTGCTCAACAAGACCGACAAGATGAGCGGAGATGACATCGCACGGTTGACCGGGATCCTGCGCAAGCTCAACCACACGGCGACGTTGGCCCCGGCGACCCACGGGCGGATTCCGCTCGCCCTGGTTTTCGATACCGGCCTGTTCGATTTCGAACGCGTCGAGCAGACGGCGGGTTGGCTTCAGGAACTGCAAGGCAGCCACACGCCCGAGACCGAGGAGTACGGCATCGGCAGCTTCGTCTATCGGAGGCGAAGGCCGTTTCATCCGGCGCGGCTGGCGGCGACCTTCGACGGTTACTTCGAGGGCGTGCTGCGAGCGAAAGGCGTGGTCTGGCTGGCTACCCGCCATGATGTGGCCGGCGCGCTTTCGATCGCCGGAGACTCGCTGACCTTGGAGCCCGGAGGCCCCTGGTTCGCCGCGATGAACCCGGCAGACCTCGCCGAAGACCCGGAGACCCTGGAGTGGGCCGGCCGAGTATGGGAGCACGAGTACGGCGACCGCCGTCAGGAGCTCGTCTTCATCGGAATCGAGATGCCGCGACAGGCCATCGAGGCGACGCTGGACGGCTGTCTGCTGACCGACGCCGAGATGGCCTCCGGCGCTTCCGAGTGGGTTTCGTTGGACGACCCGCTGCCGGAGTGGTTGGCGCCGGAGGAAGACGAACCGTAGTACGCCCGCCTCCCGTTCCGCGTTCGCGCCCTGCGCAGGTGCCGGGTGGTACGCAAGGTCCGTGCCCGTACCTCATGGGTGATGCCGCCGTGGAGCACGCCTGCATCGTGGTGGTTACCTCGCGGGCCGGCTCCGTACCGCGTTCAGGTTCAGCACCTGCATTGCCTCGTCTCCCATTGCGACGGCGTAGATTCCGTGCCGCGTCAAGTAGGTCACCATGTCTTCCGGTATGCTCAGCGACGAGAACGCCGGCACGATCGGCAGCTTTTCATACTCAGGGAAGTACAACGCGAACTCGCTGTTCCGCAGAAACTCCACGAACGCCCGCGCATCCTCGGAGCGAGGCGACGACTTGGTCTCGTTCAGCAGCACGGCCCGCGTCCCGACGCAGAGCGCGTCGAACTCCCGCCTTCGGGAGCGGTCGTCGCTCCGCGTCACGGTCTGCCGTGTCGTGAAGCGCACCAGGTCGCCGCAGCCGAACACCTCGCGTGCCAGGCGTCGGACGCTCGGCGCCACGATGTCTTCCACCACCGTGCCCATCTTGTTGGCCAACTCGCCCCACCGCTTGTTCATCTCCCGCCGTTCGCGCGCGGCTTCCTGCGCTTGACCCTCGACGATACGCTCAAGACGCGCGATAGACTCCTCGGTCCGTGCGACGGACTCGTTGGTCCGCGAGATAGACTCGTCGGTATTGGCCATCAAGCGGGCCAGGATGGTCTCCAGGTTGTCCACCCGCTCTTCGACCGCCTCTGTCCGTTGTGCAAGCGTAGCCATCGCAAGAACCCAGTGTGCATCAGGGTAACCGCGGCGCGACTGCAGGGCAAGTGCCCGGGGTGCCCGGGAGTGAGTTGGGCCCGCACCGATCGCCTGAAGGCCGTGGGCTATCGAAGTCGGCAGCGTAAGGGATAGTATCTTCATGTGACCACTGGGATGATCGAAAGACAGGCGGTGCGGCCGGCGCTGGCCGCGGAGGACTGGGATCGCTTGGCGGAGGCGCCGCTGCCGGAGTTGCACGGCGAGTATCCGCTCAGCGACGCGCAGGTGGAGGGCTTCTGGGAGAACGGCTTCATCGTCCTGGAAGAGGTGCTCGACCGGGACGAGATCAACGCCTACGGCGAGGCGATCCGCGACGTGGCGATGGCCCACTTCCGCGCCCGCCGGCTGGCGCTGTCGTTCGGCGGCGCCTTCCTGCAGCAGCTCAACCTGCGCTACTGCTCCGACGCCGTGAGCCGCTTCGTGCTCAGCCCGCGCTTCGGGCGCATCGCCAGCCGCCTGCTGCGCGCGCCGGCGGTGCGCCTGTACCACGAGCAGGCGCTGTTCAAGCCGCCCGGCGGCATCGACTCGCACTGGCACCAGGACCAGTTCTACTTCCCGTTCGACGACACCTTCACCATGGGACTGTGGATGCCGCTGGTGGACTGCTCGCTGGACATGGGGCCGCTGCGCTTCGTGGCCGGCTCCCACAAGTACGGCAACCTGGAGGGCATGTCGATCAGCGAGGAGTCGAAACGCTTTTTCGACGACTTCGCGGAGCGCGAGGGGCTGGAAGTGGTGCAGGTGCCGGATTTGAAGGCGGGCGATTGCTCGATCCACCTGGGCTGGACCGTGCACGGCGCACCGGCCAACCGCTCCAACAAGATGCGCGAGGCGATGACCGCCAACTACTTCCCGGACGGGGCGCGCATCACCGACATGTCGCGCTCGCCGGACGGGCTGCGCTTCGTCGGAGGCCTGGTGCCCGGCCAGATCGCCAACAGCGTGATGAACCCGATCGTGTACTCCGAGACGGCTGCCGGGACCGAGGGAGAGACGAAATGACCGAACAGTGGAGCGCCGAGCGCGCCAACGAGTGGTTCGCGTCGATCCCGTTGCCGTTCGGCTGCAACTTCCTGCCGAGCACGGCGGTGAACAGCACCGAGATGTGGCAGGCGGACACCTTCGACCCCGCCACCATCGAGCGCGAGCTGCAGTTCGCGGCCGGGCTCGGCTACAACACGGTGCGCGTGTTCCTGCAGTTCATGGTGTGGGAGGCGGATCCGGCGGGCCACAACGAGCGCCTGGAGACCTTCCTGCGGCTGGCCGACGCCGCCGGCATCACCATGATGCCGATCCTGTTCGACGACTGCCGCTTCGACGACCGCGACCCCTACCCCGGACGCCAGGACGACCCAAAGCCCGGAGTGCACAACAGCCGCTGGACGCCGAGCCCCGGCTACGCCACCGCCGACGACCCGGCGCGCTGGCCGCAACTGGAGGCGTACGTCAGCGACGTGGTAGGCGCGTTCGGGAGTGACCGCCGGGTGCTGGCGTGGGACCTGTACAACGAGCCGGGCGGCGACCGCGCCAAGGAGAGCCTGCGGCTGGTGGAGGCGGCGTTCCGCTGGGCGCGCGCCGCCGATCCGCGCCAGCCGCTGACCGTGGGCTCCTTCTTCTGGCAAGACTACATGACCGAGATCCGGCTGTGCGGCGAACGCAACTCCGACGTGGTGTCGTTCCACTGCTACGGCAACCTGCAGGAGATGGGCGAGCGCCTCGACGAGCTGGCCGAGTACGGCCGCCCGCTGTTGTGCACGGAGTGGCTGGCCCGTCACCACGGCTCGAAGTTCGGCAGCCACCTGCCGCTGTTCCGGGAGCGCAACGTCGGCGTCTACCAGTGGGGCCTGGTGGCCGGGCGCACCCAGACCTGGCTGCACTGGTACACGCGCTACAGCCCGGAGCCGGACGGCGAGCCGCGCCTGTGGCTGCACGACGTGATGCGCCCCGACGGCTCATTGTTCGACCCCGCCGAGGCCGCCGCCCTGCGCGACCACGCCGGCTGTGACCTGGCGCCCGAGCCGGTGCCGATGACCGCCGAACTGATGGCCGACCTGGAGCGGCGCGGGCTCATCATCCGCCTGCGCCCCGGCGGCCACGACCTCGCCGCGCAACCCGGCGAGACCCTCGGCGAATCGATCTACGAGACCGCCGACCGCTACGGCCCGCACAAGCTGATTGCCGTCACCGTGAACCGCGCCGAGTTCGCCGCCTTCGGCACCCACCCCGGCAACGAGGAGTTTCTGCTGATCGGCAACCCCGACAGCCAGCCGATGTACCTCGCCGTCGCCCTCTGCATGCGCCCCGAGTTCGAGGACAAGGTCAAGACCGGCCGCCTGACCGCCGCCGACTTCGTGATGATCGAGTGCCGCTACAACGACCCCGAGGCCAGCTTCTTCGTGATGCGCGCCGGCGTCCCGCACGGCGAGGCCATCGTCCCGGCACCCGGCAAGCCCGCCCCCAGCTTCTACGTCACCGAATCCCGCGACCTCCCCCTCGACACCATCGACCTCCGCAAATACCGCCTCCGCGTAGCCCGCTGAGGAGCCTCCAGCTTCGCGAGCCGGCTGACGCGCAGAAACCAGATTATGACAGGAAGAAATCGCGACGACTTGATTTTCTTGTCTAGTCATCGCGCAGTCACAACGCGGCTTGTAGCTCCCTTGGGGTACTGAAGCCATTGGCGGCCATCGAGTGAATTGCCGCCTGATTTCGGCGTCTGTCCGCCCCACTGTTTGAAGAAGAATGCAACGCTCTGGCTCACGCACTGATCGCGGAGCCCACGAAGCCATGCGCTCTCGACCGGACGGGCTCGGGGGCCGCTCTCGCCTCCGGCTATGGCCCAATCGATCCCGCTCAGGTTCAACTCCTCTAACGGTCCGAGCAGTGGCTCGAACGATACGAAACGTACGGCCGCTCTGGACTGCTTGAGATGACGCAAGCGGCTCAATACCGAAGAACTCTCGATCGAGACACCAAGCCAGATATTCGGTGGTGCAGGCCGATCTTGATAGCGGCGATTGACGAAACTTCTCATCAGTGAGCTTCGTTTGGTCAGGACTTGGTACACATGCCAATCTGCGGATTCCATCGTGTCGAAGACGCGGCTGACGAACTCGTCGGGGACATCCTTGTGGAACAGATCACTCATCGAATTGACGAATATCAATCTTGGTCGGCGCCAGCGCTTGGGCTGATCGATGCGTTCGGGGCGGAGGGTGAGATCGAATCCGTTCTCGAACGGATGCCCGGCAACGCCGCGGAAACGCTCCGAGAAACGCTCGGCGTAGCAGTTGTCGCACCCAGTGCTGACCTTGGTGCAGCCGGTGACAGGGTTCCACGTGCTGTGAGTCCACTCGATGGCGCTGCCGTCAGCCACGACGCTATCTTACTGAAAAAGGTCGCCCATGAGGTACCATCAAGGGGTGAACGTGCACATGGAGCCCGGCGAGAAAGCAAGCCTCCGAGGAGGCCCCGCGCCTTGCGGTCGAAGCCGCAGCGGGTGTTGTCGGCAGTTTAACGGCCCTCGAGCGCAGAACCAAGCCAGCCGCCGCCATAGGTGCGAACGCCAAAAACGGTCGCCTTGGAACGGTCGCGAACATGGAGAAAACCGCGAAAAAGTTGCGTGCACCCCTTGACACGATTTTCGGGGTGCGTAGTGGCTCGCTGTGGCGTGCGGCGGCCCCTCCGACTCTCCGAGAACGACTTGGCCTCCGTTGACGCGGCAGCACCCCGCTGAGCGGCCTGCAGGGCGTCGTTTCACCGCCACCGAGGACTCGGAGAAATCGGCTATTTTCAATCCCATGGTATACTTACGATATGGATGCCGTGACCTCTCCCGCCCTCTGGTCCACCGTCGCCGCGCTCCCCGATTACCTCCTGCTGGCGCAGACTCGGCAGCTCGCCCGTCATGAGCAGGCGCTGCAGATCCTGGTGCTCGACCACCTGCGCGAGATCGAGGCACGCCGCCTCCACCTGACCCGGGGGTACGGCAGTTTGTTCGACTACGTCGTGCACGAGCTGGGCTACACCGCGGCCGCCGCCTGGCGCAGGATCAAGGCGATGCGGCTGTGCGCCGGGATCGGCGCGGCGCGCGAGTTGCTGCAGGACGGCTCGCTGAACCTGAGCAACGCGGCGCAACTGCAAAACCTGTTCGAGCGCAGCGACCGCAGCCGCGGCCGTCCGCCGGGCGGTGACGGTCGCGTTGGCGGCCTGGGCGGTGCGCCGCGCAATGACGGCGAGCCGGGAGCGCAGGCACCGGGGGAACCGGCACCGATGAGCGCCGGCGGGCGCGATCCGGCGCCACCGGCCGCCGGGCCGGCACCGGCAGCCGGGCCGGTGCTGGATGCGGCGGCGCGGGAGGAACTGGTGCGGCAGGCGGCGGGCAAGAGCACGCGCGAAGTGCAGCAGATGCTGGCCG
>JAPPGB010000119.1 GCA_028821475.1 Spirochaetaceae bacterium | reverse complement strand
GCCCAGCGCTCGCCGAGCGACGCCCGGGCGTGCCGCCCGCGCCGCCCGGGCGGTACCAGGCGGCGGCACGCCTGTTCCGCCACCACCCGGTGCGAGTGGATCTGCGCCGCGCGGCACACTTGGGACGGGGTCAGTCCGGCCGCGCCGAGCAGGCGGCGCAACGGCTCCGGGCGGCGCATGTCGCCCGCGGCGCGCAACGACACGATGGCGCTGCGCTGCGCCGTGACCGGCAGCATCATGGCGCCGCCGGCGAGCGGACGCATCGTCACCGGCTGCGCGGTCATGGTGCCGTGGCGGACGCGCTCGGAGGGGTGCCGATCAGCGCTATGGCAGGGGCCGGGTGCTGCCGGCCGCCACCACCACCAAGGCCGCGGCGAGCAGCTTGATGGCGTCTCCGATCAGGAACGGGGTCAGCCCGAGGTGGATCGCGGTGAGCACGTTACCGTCCATGAAGCGATCCAGCCACGGTACCCCGAACAGGTAGATCGCCACGTTGCCGGCCACCAGGGCCGCGACCACGCGCGCCGGCCCGGCGGCGCCGCGTCCGAGGATGGCGGGTATCAGCACGGCGGCGGCGAAGAACCCCACCAGGTAGCCGCCGGTGGGTCCGGCCAGCGTCGCCCAGCCGGCGCCGCCGCCGGCGAAGAACGGCAGCCCGAAGGCGCCCTGCAGCAGGTACGCGGCCACCGCGGCGGGGCCGCGCCAACCGCCGAGCAGTGCCGGCAGCAACAGCACCGCGAAGGTCTGGCCGGTAATCGGAACCGGCGTGAACGGCAGCGGGATGCGTATCTGGGCACACAGTGCCACCAGCAGCGATCCGCCGAGCACGGCCGCGATGTCGGTCATGACCCGGGTGCCGGCCGGCAGCGTGGCCGCGCCGTGGCCATACTTGGTCGGTGAAACGTCCAGCATGACTCCTATCCTAGCAAACAGGCCGCCGGGCGGACAAGCCGGCAGACGGCAGCACGGCCGCGCCGGCAGCGGCCGGCGGCGTCCGGCAGGGGAGTGGCGTTGACCGCGGACCGGCGGGGCGCTACGCTCTGCGGCCAATATGGCCCCGCGGGTTCGCTACGCTCCTTCTCCGACCGGCCGGCTGCACGTCGGCAACGTCCGTACCGCGCTGTTCGTGTACCTGCTCGCGCGCGCCGCGGGCGGTACCTACGTGCTGCGGGTCGAGGACACCGACCGGCGCCGCTACGATCCGGATGCGCTCGCCGACATCTACGACAATCTGACCTGGCTCGGCCTGCGCTGGGACGAGGGCCCCGGCGTCGGCGGCCCGTACGCTCCCTACATCCAGTCGGAGCGCGTGGCCGGCCACCGCGCGGTGGCCGAGCGCCTGGTGGCAACCGGCCACGCCTACCGCTGCTACTGCGACCCGGCACGCCTGGAGCGGGTACGCGCCACCCACAACGGCTACGATCGGCACTGCCGCAACCTCAGCCCGGAGGAGCGCAGGCGGCGGGAGGCGGGCGGGGCGGCCTCGGTGATCCGCTTCCGGGTGCCGCTGGAAGGCAGCACCCGCTACGACGACCTGCTGCTCGGCGCCATCGAGCGCCGCAACAGCGACATCAACCCGGATCCGGTGCTGCTCAAGTCGGACGGCTTCCCGACCTACCACCTGGCGGCCATCGCCGACGACCACGACATGGCGATCAGCCACGTGCTGCGCGCGCAGGAGTGGGTGTCCTCGGCGCCGCTGCACCTGCTGATCTTCGAGGCGTGCGGCTGGCAACCGCCGCACTACGCCCACCTGCCGGCCGTGAACGGGCCGGACGGCAAGAAGCTCGGCAAGCGCCACGGCGCCACCGGCGTGCACGAGTTCCGCCGCCGCGGCATCCTCCCGGAGGCGCTGGTGAACTACCTCGCGCTGCTCGGCTGGTCGCCCGGCGACGACCGCGAGTTCTTTACGCTCGGCGAACTGGAGCACTCGTTCAGCATGGAGCGGCTCGGGCGAGCCGGCGCGGTGTTCGATCACAAGAAGCTGGAGTGGTTCAACGGCCACTACATTCGCCGCCTGCCGCCGGCGCGGCTGGCGGTGGCGCTGCGCCCCTACCTGCGCGAAGCGGGGATCGAGGTGGCCACCCTCGACGCCGACCCGGCGAGCGCCGGCCAGGCAGGCGCCGGCGAGGCAGGCGCCGACGCGACGGCCGCCGAAACGGCGCTCGCCGCGCTGCTGCAGGAGCGCATCACGGTCCTGGACGAGGCGCCGCAGCGGGCGGCGTTTCTCGGGCCCGATGCCGACCTGGCGGCGGAGGAGCTGGTTCCGCGGCGTTTGACGGCCGCGGCGGCGGCCACGATATTGCAGCAGGCGTCCCCGTTGCTGGAGCCGATTCCCGCCACGGACGGCGAGCACGCGCTGGAGGAACGGCTGCGAGAGCTGGCGCGTGTCCAAGGCGTGAAGTTTGGAGATTTGATGATGACCATTCGAATGGCAACCACCGGCAGCAGGGTGTCGCCGCCCCTGTTCGGTTCGCTGCGGCTGCTCGGCGAACAGCGCCTGCGCGGTCGCCTGGCGCGCGCGCTCGCTACCCTGAGCGCGGCCGCGGAGGAAGACTGACGTGGCCGCCACCGGCGTGGCCGCGCCCGCCGTGTCCATGGACACCATCGTGGCGCTGTGCAAGCGGCGCGGCTTCATCTATCCGTCGAGCGACGTGTACGGCGGGCTCGCCTCGGCGTGGGACTACGGGCCGCTCGGCGCCGCCCTCAAGAACCGGCTGCGCGACGCGTGGTGGCGCGAGATGACGCAGTTGCACGACAACATCGTGGGCATCGACGCCGCCATCCTGATGCACCCGCGGGTGTGGGAGGCGTCCGGCCACGTCGAGAACTTCACCGATCCGCTGGTCGACTGCCGCGCCTGCAAGGCGCGCTTTCGCGCCGACCAGCTCGACGATCCCGAGGGCCGCTGCCCGCGGTGCGGCAAGCGGGAGTTGACCCCGGCGCGCCAGTTCAACCTGATGTTCCGCACCCACCTCGGTCCGGTGCAGGACGCCGGCAGCGTGGTCTACCTGCGCCCGGAGACCGCGCAGGGCAGCTACGTCAACTTCAAGAACGTGCTGCAGTCGAGCCGCCTCAAGGTGCCGTTCGGCATCGCGCAGGTGGGCAAGGCGTTCCGCAACGAGATCACCACCAAGAGCTTCATCTTCCGCACTTGCGAATTCGAGCAGATGGAGATGCAGTACTTCGTGCACCCGAGCGAGGACACGCGCTGGTTCGAGCATTGGAAGGCACGCCGCTTCCAGTATTACCTGGACCTGGGCATCGACCCGGACAACCTGCGCTTCCACCAGCACGGGCCGGACGAACTGGCGCACTACGCGCGCGACGCGTACGACATCCAGTACCGGTTCCCGTTCGGCTGGCAGGAGCTGGAGGGCATTCACAACCGCACCGACTTCGACCTGAAGCGGCACATGGAGTTCGCCGGCAAGGACCTGACCTACCTGGACGAGTCCACGCGCGAGCGTTACGTCCCGTTCATCATCGAAACGGCGGTGGGGCTGACCCGGTCGGTGCTGATGGCGCTGGTGGACGGCTACGACGAGGACCGGGTCGGCGGCGAGCGCCGCGTGGTGCTGCGCTTCCATCCGCGCGTGGCGCCGATAACCGTGGGCGTGTTCCCGCTGGTGAAGAAGGACGGGCTCGCCGAGCGTGCGCGCGACATCGAGACCGAGCTGCGCGAGTCGTTCGCCACGTTCTACGACCAGAGCGGGGCGATCGGGCGCCGCTACCGGCGCCAGGACGAGATCGGCACCCCGTACTGCGTGACCATCGACTACGACACCATGGCGGACGACACGGTCACGCTGCGCTTCCGCGATAGCACCGAGCAGGTGCGGGTGGCGCGGCGCGACCTGGTGGCCCGCCTCAATGAGGCCACCGCCGGCTACCGGCGCCCCGGAGCCGGCTGATGAGTACGTCCGTGGAGGGTGGCACCGACCTGGTCGCGGCGCTCGGGCGGCGCGGGCTGGTGAAGCAGACCACCGGCGCCGCCGCGCTGGGGCGGCTGCTCGGCGAGCGCGAGGTAACGTTCTACCTGGGCATCGATCCGACCGGGACGAGCCTGCACGCGGGGCACCTGGTGGGCCTGCTGGCGATGGCGCACCTGCAGCGTGCCGGCCACCGCCCGGTGCTGCTGATCGGCGGCGGCACCGCGCGGGTAGGCGATCCGTCCGACAAGGACGACATGCGGCCGCTGCTGCCGGTGGAGACGGTGGCCCGCAATGCCGCGCTGATGCAGCGGCAGGTGGGGCGCTTCATCGACCTGGAGCGCACCGTCGTGGTCGACAACGCCGCCTGGCTGGCCGACCTGGGCTACCTGGACTTCCTGCGCGACATCGGGCGCCACTTCTCGGTGAACCGCATGCTGAGCTTCGAAGCCTACCGGCGGCGCCTGCAGACCGGCTTGAGTTTCCTGGAGTTCAACTACCTGCTGCTGCAGGCGTACGACTACCTGGTGCTGCACCGGCAGCACGGCTGCCTGCTGCAGATCGGCGGCGACGATCAGTGGGCCAACATCCTGGCCGGCGTCGACCTGATCCGGCGGGTGGAGCAGGTGGAGGCGCACGCGCTTACCTGGCCGCTGGTGACCACCGCGGACGGCAGGAAGATGGGCAAGACGGCGGCCGGCGCGCTGTTCCTGGATCCGGCGCGGGTGTCGCCGTACGAGTTCTACCAGTACTGGATCAACGTGCCGGACGCCGACGTCGGCAAGCTGCTCGCGCTGCTCACCCTGCTGCCGGACGGCGAGGTGGCGGAGCTGAGCCGGCTGCGCGACCGGGCGATCATGGCCGCCAAGGAGCGGCTGGCGCTGGAGCTCACCGGCATGGTGCACGGCGCCGCGGAGGCGGAGCGGGCGCGCGCCACCAGCCGGGCGCTGTTCGGCGCCGGCGGCGCGGGGCGCGGCGCGCGCGACTCGATGCCCACCGCCGAACTCGCCGCCGCCGAACTCGCCGGCGGCATCCCGCTGGTCGACCTGCTCGCGCGCAGCTCCCTGTGCGCCTCCAAGAGCGACGCCCGGCGGCTCATCCAGCAGGGCGGCGCCCGCGTGGCGGACAGGCCGCGCACCAGCGTAGAGGAGATCATCGCACTCGGCGACGTGCGCGACGGCGAACTGGTACTGCGCGCCGGCAAGAAGCGCTACTTCCGTTTCCTGGTGCGCTGACCGAGTCGCCGCCGTCTTCGTCAGCGGCCCCGAGCAGGACTGAGCAGGCCGCTGCGGCAGCCGCAGGGCCCTCGCGCGCCGCAAGACCGCGGTGTAAGCCGCACCCGCTCACTCACATCCGTGGCACGAGTGAGGTATTGCGGCGCCGGGAGTCGGTCCCGGAAGGTGCCCGTTCCCGTTGCGTCGGCGGGGCGCGGCGGCGGGAGCGTCCGACCTGACGACTCGCCGGACCGGCGCAGCCGCAGTAACGGAGGCCGCCGGCGCGGCTCCACCGATCCCGCGTCGGCGGCCCCGTCCATCAGTCGTTGTCTCGGATGGTGATGCTCGCGCTTCGCGGACGAAGTACGTGGCCGTCAATGTAGCCGGCGCCCGGCTGGATCCTGATCGTCACCGGGGTGTCATCAGGGTTGTCGGCGCTGTCATCGGTGGTGGCCACCGTAACCTTGGCAGTACCCGAGGTGGGGATCGTGGCCGTATCCGGGGGGGTGCCGGCGAGGCTGTGGCGGGTCGCGGGGTCTCCACCGAATCTCCAATCCAAGTTGACCGTCAGGGCGGACGCGGGTTGAGGCATCGCCGTCAGAGTGAAGGACAGGTTGTCTCCTTCCTGCACGCTTGTGGAGTCTGCCGAGACGCTGACCACGGGGTCGGACTCGTCGTCTACCACGACGACCGTCGCCGTAAGCGGCCAGCCGAGACCGTAACCGCTACGACGATCGATCGAGACACCTACGATGGAAGCATCACCATAGTTGTCGACGAGGTCATTCTTTGTGGCCAACGCAAACGAAGCCGTCCCGGAGGCGGGAACCTTGACCGTTTGCGGAGGGGTTTCAGCGAATCGGTGGGCTTCCAGCCAATTCAGTTTGACCGTGATGGGGAACACGGGCGGCGGATCCGACGTCACCGTAATCGTCACGGGTTCGCCCTCGTACAAGAGCAAAGGGTGTGCCGTGATGCTCACCAGGGTGTAGGCCGTTTTTCCGCGTACGGTGACGCCCACCCCCGTATTGGCGCCCGTGTAGCCCGTGCCCTCTCCGACAAGGACAAGCACCGATGCGGTGTCGCCGTGCCGGCGCGGGCCGATGACGGCGGTGGCGAGGGTGGCTGCCGAAAAGTCGGCCGTCCCTGAGGTGGGAATCGTGACCGTCCATGGACGTGTTACGAGGACGTGTACCGGATCACTCCACCGCAAGTTGACCCTCAGGGGAGCGCTGGGCGCCGGATCCGCGGTCATCCTGAACCGCAGCACGCCCCCCACCGTCACGTACTGGACGAGTGCCTTGATGGTCACCCGCGGCACCGGCACTGGCGTTTCCGTCTGCGCCGTGTCCGCCTGCGTCGTGTCCGTCTGCGTCGTGTCGCCGTCAACGGGAGGCTCGGGAGTCTCGCCGGCGGTGGCGATGCCGGGGTCTGCTACCGGTTCCTGCGAGCTGGACAGGGGAGGAGACGCCTGCGTGCACCCCGTGAGCCCCGCGAGTGCGAGCAGCAGGAGACCCAACCCGACCGCGACCGGCAGGCCGGTCCGGAGCCGACCGTGCGGTCCCGGCATGGCCGGCCCTGGCTGGGGCGAGCATGTGATTGTGAACAACTCTCTCATGGCACAGGATGATACTGCGGGGCGGCAGATCGAGTCTACGAAACATCAATAAAAGATATCGAAAATAGCTATATATGATGTCCTGTTCGTATAGTACACGTCGTTTATGTATACAGTATGTCCACTACGTGTTCATTCGGTGGGGCGACTGCTGGGCGAACCTTCTCGTACACGCTCTGCACGGCTCCAGAGCTGAGCGGGGGCCGCTCAAGATGCGGAACACCACGTCCAACAGAGCCGGTTCCGGAAAAGTGGGTGATCGACGTGTGGATGGCGTTCTACAAATGAAAGCAGACCGCACGGCGCTCGGCAGGCGCATCCCCGCGGAAGCGTGACCGTAGCGCACCGGCCGCCGTCACGACGCAGCCGGCGCAGCCGGCGCGGCCGATCCCGCGCCGGCGGCCCCGTCCATCAGTCGTTGTCTCTGATGGTGATGCTCGCGTTTCGCGGACGAAGAACCTGGCCGTTAATGTAGCCGGCGCCCGAGTCGATACTGATCGTCACCGGCGTATCGTCAGGGTTGTCGGCGTTGTCATCGGTGGTGGCCACCGTAACCTTGGCGGTACCGGAGGTGGGGATCGTGGCCGTATCCGGGGGGGTGCCGGCGAGGCTGTGGCGGGTCGCGGGGTCTCCACCGAATCTCCAATCCAAGTTGACCGTCAGGGCGGACGCGGGTTGAGGCATCGCCGTCAGAGTGAAGGACAGGTTGTCTCCTTCCTGCACGCTTGTGGAGTCTGCCGAGACGCTGACCACGGGGTCGGACTCGTCGTCTACCACGACGACCGTCGCCGTAAGCGGCCAGCCGAGACCGTAACCGCTACGACGATCGATCGAGACACCTACGATGGAAGCATCACCATAGTTGTCGACGAGGTCATTCTTTGTGGCCAACGCAAACGAAGCCGTCCCGGAGGCGGGAACCTTGACCGTTTGCGGAGGGGTTTCAGCGAATCGGTGGGCTTCCAGCCAATTCAGTTTGACCGTGATGGGGAACACGGGCGGCGGATCCGACGTCACCGTAATCGTCACGGGTTCGCCCTCGTACAAGAGCAAAGGGTGTGCCGTGAGGCTCACCAGCGAATAGGCCGTTTTTCCCCGTACGGTGACGCCCACCCCCGTGTTCGCGCCCGTGTAGCCCGTGCCCTCCCCGACAAAGACATGCACCGGTGCGGTGTCGTCATGCCCGCGGTCGCCGATGACGGCGGTGGCGCGGGTGGCTGTCGAAAAGTCGGCCGTCCCGGAGACGGGGATTGTGACCGTCCACGGAGGTGTTGCGAGGACGCGTATCCGATCGGACCACATCAAGTTGACCGTCAGGGGAGCGCTGGGCGCCGGGTCCGCGGTCATCCTGAACCGCAGCACGCCCCCCACGGTCACGTACTTGACGAGTGCCTTGATGGACACCCGCGGCACCGGCACTGGCGTTTCCGTCTGCGCCGTGTCCGCCTGCGTCGTGTCCGTCTGCGTCGTGTCGCCGTCAACGGGAGGCTCGGGAGTCTCGCCGGCGGTGGCGATGCCGGGGTCTGCTACCGGTTCCTGCGAGCTGGACAGGGGAGGAGACGCCTGCGTGCACCCCGTGAGCCCCGCGAGTGCGAGCAGCAGGAGACCCAACCCGACCGCGACCGGCAGGCCGGTCCGGAGCCGACCGTGCGGTCCCGGCATGGCCGGCCCTGGCTGGGGCGAGCATGTGATTGTGAACAACTCTCTCATGGCTCAGGATGATACTCGGGGCGGCAGCCAGAGTCTACCATAAATCAATAAACGATAGCGATATTGGCCGTACAGCATGTCTAATTCATATATGACACGTCATATATGTATACAGTGTGTCCGCTATATGTTCATCGGCGGGGCGACTGCTGGGCGACCCGCTCTCGCACACGCTCTGCACGACTCCCGAGCCGAGCGGGGCTGCTCGCGATGCGGAACACCGCGTCAACCTCCCGCAACCGGCGCACTGCCGTAGCAGTGCCTGCCACTCGGCGGATTGACTATGCCTCGCGCGTACAGTAGTTTAGGCGGCGGACCGGCGGCCTGGCACCTGCGCTGTCGGCGTACTCCGAGGAGGCACTGTTGCCAAGCAGCATTTCCGCGGCCAAGCGGCAGCGGCAGAACCAGAAGCGGCGGATGCGCAATCGCGCTGCGCTCAGTCGTGTGCGCACGACCATCCGCACCCTGCGCGAAGCGGTAGCCGACGAGAGCGTCACCGCGGAACAGATGACGGCGGTTACCCGGCAGTTGGATCGCGCCGTTTCGAAGGGTGTGCTGAAGCGCAACACCGCGGCCCGGCGCAAGCGTCGTCTGCAACGGCTCGTGGCCGGCAAGCTCGCTTCCTGAGAGTGGTGCCGAAGTGCGCGCACACGCGCCGGGTATGGAGAGCTGAGTGGGGCACGACGGCAAGCTGACCAAGGCCGAGATCATCGAGATGATCCATCCCGAGGTCGACATCAGCAAGAAGCACATCCACCAGGTGCTCGGGCTGTTCTTCGACGCGGTCAAGGCGGGTTTGTTCGACCGGCAGACCATCGAGCTGCGCGGGTTCGGGACGTTCGAGATCCGCGTACGCAAGGGACGCAAGGCGCGCAACCCGAAGACCGGCGCATCGGTCGAGGTGGGAGACCACGGCGTGGTGGCCTTCCGGCCCGGCCAGGAACTCAAGAAGCGGGCGTGGCAGATCCGCGATTAGCGCGATCGGCAGTTCTCCGGTAACGCATCGCGGTGGCCGGCCGCGTGGTCTGCTGAATCTCGTGTCGACCCCCTCCGCACCCGGTCCTGCAGCCGGCTTCGCGTCCGCGCTGGTTCGCCTGCTGCGCACCACCGCCGGCGAGGTGGGCCTGCTGCTGTTGTCGGCCGTGCTGTTCGCGCTCGCCCATCCGAGCGTGGCGTCGGAGTGGGGTTGGGGCGCGCTGGCCTTCATCGCCGTCGCGCCCGTGTTCCTGGTGCTGCGCCGCGCCGGCTGGCTGCAGGTGGTGTTGTACGGCGCCCTGTACGGTTACGTAAGCTACGCGCTGTACAATTACTGGCTGGCCACCTTCCACCCGCTGGCGATCATCATCGTGCCGGTGGTGTACATGGGCTACCTGGTGATCCTGTTTCCGCTGTTGAAGCTGGCCGATCACCTGTTCCCGCGCTACGGCTACCTGGTGCAGGTGCTGCTCTGGGTAGGCTACGAGCTGGTCAAGAGCCTGGGCTTTCTGGGCTACAGCTACGGCACCATGGGCTACACCCAGTATCGATGGGTGGATTTCATCCAGATTGCCGGCGTCGCCGGCGTATGGGGAGTGTCGCTGCTGGTGGTGGCGGCCTCCGCATTGGTGGCCCGCCTGCTGGCGCACGCGCTCGACGCGCGTTCGGCTCCCTGGCGGCGCCTCACGCTGGCGCGCTTCTGGCGCGAGCAGCGCATACCGGTGGTGTGCTGGGCGGTGCTGATGGCGGCCAACGTGGCGTACGGCGCGGCCGCGCGCAACGACTACGAGGCCGAACGGCAGTGGCGCGTGGCGCTGGTGCAGCAGAACATCGACCCGTGGCGCGGCGGATTCTACGCCTACGAGAAGTCGCTGGAGGTCCTGTTGCGCCTCAGCGACGAGGCGTTGCGGGAAGATCCCGAGATCGTGATCTGGTCGGAAACCTCGTTCGTGCCCGGCATCGACTGGCACACGCGTCATCGCCGCGATCCGCGCCGGTTCGCCCTCGTAAAGCGCCTGCGCACCTACCTCGACCGGCAGACCGTGCCGTTCGTGGTGGGCAACGACGACGGGCAGTTGGAACGCACCGACGAGGGTGAGGTGCGGGTGGACTACAACGCCGCGATCCTGTTCAAGAAGGGCGAAATCGTCGACACCTACCGCAAGATCCGCCTGGTGCCGTTTACCGAGAGCTTCCCCTTCAAGGAGCAGTTGCCCGGCATTTACCAGTGGCTGAAGGACGCGGACACCCATTTCTGGAAGCAGGGCACCGAGTACGTCGTGTTCGACTCCGGCATGGCCGGCGAGCGCGGCGTGCGCTTCTCCACGCCGATCTGCTTCGAGGACACGTTCGGCTACCTGGGACGCGAATTCGTGCGTCATGGCGCGCAGGTGCTGGTCAACATGACCAACGACTCGTGGTCGTTCTCGGTGCCCGCCGAGATGCAGCACATGATGATGGGCGTGTTCCGGGCGGTCGAGAACCGCCGCTCGGTGGTGCGCTCGACGAACGGCGGCATGACGGTCACGATCGATCCGGACGGGCTGATCACGGGCATGCTGGAGCCGTTCACCGCGGACTACCTGATCGGCACCGTGCCGGTGGTTGACGGCCCCGCCACCGTGTACACGCGCTGGGGCGACTGGTTCGGCGTGGCGGCGTTGTGCGCCGGCCTCGGGGCACTGCTGGCCGGTCTGGCGGTCCGGTTGGCGGGCCGGACGGTCCGGTAGCGAGGCCTGGGCGTCCGGCTGGCAGCGTCGCGCCCAGCCCGTACGGTCCGCCGCGCCACGGCCGTTGACATCCGTGGCGCGAGTGTAAGAGGATCCGCAACCGGAACGCGGCACATGCCGCGCATCTCCCATCATGTCAGACCACTCTTCCACTTCCCGCATCCTCATCGTCGACGACGAGGTGATCAATCTCGAACTGTTCGAGGTCATGCTGTCCCGGCTCGGTTTCGACGTCGAGATGGCCAGCGGTGGCGAGCAGGCGCTCGCCATGCTTCCCGAGGTGAAGCCCGATCTCATCGTGCTCGACAACATGATGCCCGGCCTGACCGGTTGGGAGGTCACGCAGCGCATCAAGAACGCGCCGGAGTACGCCGCCTTCCGGCACGTGCCGATCATCATGTTCACCGCCATGGACCAGATCGCGGACCGCATCGAAGGGCTTGAGTTGGGGGTGGACGACTACATCACCAAGCCGTTCAACTTCTCGGAGGTGCTCGCCCGTATTCGCGCGGTGCTGCATCGCCACGAGCTCGCCGGCCAGTTGGCGCGCCGCGAACACCGGCTCGGGATCATCGAGGCGCTCAACGAGTCTCTGATCTTCTTTTCGCAGCATGTCCGCGCGCCGCTCGAAGACCAGGTCGAGCGCGCGGCGGCGTTGTTGCGCGACGAGGACAACGATGCCGATGCGCTGCGTGCCTTCGCCGCTTCCGCGTCCGAGCGGGCGCGCGACGTGCTTGCCGCGCTTGGCGAACTGGAGGAGCAGATCTCCGAGGTGCGCGGCGAGGGAGATCGCTTGAAAGCGGGAGATCTCAGCCTGGAGGAGTTGCAGGCGCTGATACACGACCGGCTGAGCGGGCACGAAGTGGCGCCGGACGCCGACCGGTGAGCGTTCGTGCCATGCAGGGCCGTTCGTGCCATGCTGGGCAAGGAGCGCCACGGGAGGAATTTCGCACGGCGCACCCCATTGACGTTTGCCCGCCGGAGGATTAAGGTTAGTTCCGAACCGGGCGCTCGCGGGGCCTTGTCGCCGGTATTCGGTGCTCCTCTCCCGAGGACAAGCTCGTGCTTAGCGCGGAGTGTCCCGGCACGCTCATCTTGAGCGAATCTCTCTTCAACCCGAGAAACGACGTAGCGACGGCATACCATCGTCTGCGTTTCGTACGACGTGCATCTTTGGCACACGGAGTTCTCGCAATGTCAGATGACCAGGTTTCGACTTCCAGCGTGGGAAACCAGCATGACCCATCCCAAGGCGACGGCGTAACCGCCCCGCCGGCGGCCGCTTCGACCGAGCCGGCCGCGGCGGCTCCCGGGGCGCGTCCTGCGCCGCCGCCGGAGGAATACGAGGCGCCGCCGCCGCGGCGCACCGAGATAGGCAACGGCGAACGGCCCTCCCGGCGCGGCCGCAAGCGGCGCCTGCGCGTGGAGCTGGTGAAGGACACGGGCGGCAACGGCCAGCCCGGGAACGAGCGCCCGGAGTACGAGCGCGGGCGTTCCGACCGCTCGCGCGGACGGCGCGACATGGACGGCAACCACCTCGATGGACCGCCCTCGGGCCGCCGCCGCGGCCGTTCCCGCGGCCGCGGCATGCCGCAGATGAGCGCCGTGCAACCGGAACCGGTAGTGCTGACCGGCGACGAGGAAAAGCTGCACATCAACGAGCTGTCGGTGAAGCCGATCACCGCGCTGCGCGAAATGGCGGTGGAGCTCGGCTGCAACCAGGAGATGCTGGTGTCGATGAAGAAGCAGGAGCTGATCTTCACCATCCTGAAGCGGCACACCGAGCGCAATGGCGTGATCTACGCGCACGGCGCCCTGGAGATTCTGCCCGACGGCTACGGGTTTCTGCGCTCGCCCAACTACAGCTACCTGCCGGGGCCGGACGACATCTACATATCGCCGTCGCAGATCCGCCTGTTCAACCTGAAGACGGGAGACACCGTGTCCGGGCAGATCCGTTCGCCGAAGGAGCAGGAACGGTTCTTTGCCATGCTGCGCGTGGAGCGGGTGAACTTCGACGAGCCGTCGGTCGCCCAGACGCGCATCCCGTTCGAGAGCCTGACCCCGCTGTATCCGCAGGAGCGGATCAACATGGAGACCAAGAGCGGCGAGCCGGCCACGCGCATGATCAACCTGTTCTGCCCGATCGGCAAGGGCCAGCGCGGCCTGATCGTGTCGCCGCCGCGTGCCGGCAAGACGGTCATCATGCAGCGCATCGCCAACGCCATCACCGAGAACGACCCCGGCATCTTCCTGATCGTGCTGCTGATCGACGAGCGGCCCGAGGAAGTGACCGACATGCAGCGCAACGTGCAGGGCGAGGTGGTGTCGTCCACGTTCGACGAGCAGGCCACCCGCCACGTGCAGGTGGCCGAGATGGTGATCGAGAAGGCCAAGCGGCTGGTGGAGCACGGCAAGGACGTGGTGATTCTGCTCGACTCGATTACCCGGCTGGCGCGCGCCTACAACCAGACCGTGCCCACCTCCGGCAAGATTCTGTCCGGCGGCGTGGATTCCAACGCCCTGCACAAGCCGAAGCGGTTCTTCGGCGCGGCGCGCAACGTCGAGCACGGCGGCAGCCTGACCATTGTCGCCACCGCCCTGATCGAGACCGGCAGCCGCATGGACGAGGTGATCTTCGAGGAGTTCA
>JAPPGB010000118.1 GCA_028821475.1 Spirochaetaceae bacterium | reverse complement strand
CGACCGTGGTGTACAGTTTCAACATGTTGGGTGACGCCCTCAGAGACCTGCTCGATCCGCGGCTGCGCGGTGGCGGCGGTCGTCTCGGCGCCGATGCCGTGTGACTGTGCTGACCGTGGCAGCGGCACGCGGCGGCGCTGATCGATCAGCTCTATCGGAGTTTACGGTGAAAGCGATTCTCTCCTGTGCCGACTCTATTGCCGCCATTGCACCTCGCTCCTTGGAGACGATAGAGTCAGTGCCCAAGCGACGGCAGTGAGAACGCCACCCACGCACCCGCGCATTCCCTACGGCGAGGCCGACTTCAGGCGCATCCGCCTGAACCGGTGGCTGTACGTCGACAAGACCCGCTTCCTGCGCCGCCTCGAGGAGGAGCGCTACGCCTTCCTGATCCGCCCGCGCCGCTTCGGCAAGTCCCTCTGGGCGTCGATCTTGGAGAACTACTACGACCGCTTCTGGGCGGAAGGCTTCGACGCCACCTTCGCCGGCACCGACATCGGCGGAGACCCGACCGGGGAACAGAGCCGCTACGTCACCCTGCGCTTCGACTTTTCAACCGTCAACGACAAGCTGGAAACCCTGGAGCGGGAGTTCGAGACCTACTGCCACACGGAGCTGCAGGGGACGCTGGAGCGGCACCCCGACCTGTTTCCCGACGCGGCGGTGCAGCGCATCCTCACGCGGCCCTCCATTAGCGCCAAGCTCGGGGTGTTGTTCCGGTACGCCGGCGACCACGACATCCCGCTGTACGTGATCATCGACGAGTACGACAACTTCGCCAACACCGTGCTGGCGTACCACGGCGCCGAGGCGTACCACTCGTTCACCCACGGCGGCGGCTTCTATCGCAACTTCTTCGCCACCCTCAAGTCCGGGGCGGGGCGCAGCGGCGGCGGGCTGGAGCGGCTGTTCATCACCGGCGTATCGCCGATCACGATGGACGACGTCACCAGCGGCTTCAACATCGGCAAGAACATCAGCCTGCACCCGGACTTCAACGAGATGGTCGGCTTCACCGAGGCGGAGGTGCGACGCCTGGTCGAGACCTACCGGGACCTGGGCGTGTTCAACCAGGAAGTCGCTACCGCCATGGGCACCATGGGCCAGTGGTACAATGGCTACCGATTCGCGAGGACGGCCGACACCGATCTCTACAACTCGGACATGGTGCTCTACTACTTGGACAACTCGATCCCGAACCGAGAGGTACCGGAATACCTGATCGACACCAACGTGCGCATCGACTACGGCAAGCTGCGCCACCTGCTGGTGACCGGGCGGCAGCTCAACGGCAACTTCGACCTGCTGCGCGACGTCATCGCCGAGGAGCAGGTGGATACTCGCATCCAGCCCGGCTTTCCGCTGAAGGATCTCACCAAGCGGGAGAACTTCCTGTCCCTGATGCACTACTTCGGGCTGCTGAGCATCCGCCACGTGCAGGGCGTGTTGCCGCGGCTGGCGATCCCGAACCAGACCGTGAAGCGGCTGATGTACGGCTACCTGCGCGACGCCTACCGCGACGTGGAGGTGTTTTCCGTCGACCTGTTCCGGTTCGAGCAGTTGATGCTGCGGATGGCCACCGAGGGCGAGTGGCGGCCCGTGTTGGAGTTCCTGAGCGAGGCGATCGCGCGGCAGACGGGAATCCGCGACTACATCGCTGGCGAGAAGGTAATACAGGGCTTTCTGGCGGCGTACCTGAGCGTGGCCGACTACTACGTGTTCCGCTCGGAGGCGGAACTGGGAAAGGGACATGCGGATATCGCGCTCGAGCCGCTGGTGGCGCGCTATCCGCACCTGCAGCGCGGCTACCTGATCGAGCTCAAGTACCTCAAGCGGCGTGGGCGCTTGCAGCGCAGCGGGCCGGCGGACGACGCCGGCGTGGCGGCGGCGGCCGGAGAGGCGACGGCGCAGCTCGAGCGCTACCTGGCGGATGAGCGGCTGCCGCGGCAGTTTCCGGGGGTGACCTTCATCGGCCTGGTCGTGGTGTTCCACGGCTGGGAGCTGGTGTTCTGCGACGAGGTGCGGCGCTGACCGCGCACCCCCCCCTTTCTCGGGACAACGCCGAAGCCCCGGTTGAAGGGCAGTCAGGCAGCCACGGTCAGTACGTCGATCACTTCTACCGGCCGGGATGCAGGTCGTGCCACTCGGTGGCAGCTTCGTAGGCGGCGCCGAGCCGGCACAGCAGCGGCTCGGCGAGCGGTTTGCCGGCCAGTTGCAGCGCCAGGGGCAACCCCTCGCTGCTCAGTCCGCACGGCAGCGTGAGCGTCGGCGCGCCGTTGTAATCGAACGGCACCGTGAACCGCTGCAGCCGATAGAGTCCCTCGTCGACGACCGGCGGCGAGGAACGTAGCTCCTCCGGCGTGACCGGGAAGGGGAGATCGGGCATCGCGGGGCAGGCAAGGGCATTGATGTGCTCGAACGCCGTTCGCAAGTGCCCGGTCAAGGCGGCCCGCGCGTTGTTGGCCGCGGCGTACTCGGCGCCGCTCACCCGCGCCCCCAGGTCCAGCCAGCCGCGGAAGAAGGCGCCATACTCGTCCCGGCGCGACGGGTAGGTGGCGCGGTGAGCGGCCACCGCCTCGGCCGGACACAGCACGCTCCACGCGGCGACGTACTCGTCGACGTCGGGCAGCCGCACTTCGACGATCTCGGCCCCGAGCCCCGCCAGCACTTCGACCGCGGCAACCACCGCCGCGGACACCTGCGCGTCGACGTCCCGGACCGCGTAGCGCTCGTCGAAGCCGACGCGAATACCATCGAGACGCTCTCCCTCGCGGTCAAGCGGGGCGGGCATTGCCGGCACCGGAACCGGCAGCGCGGTGGGATCGTTGCGGTCCGCTCCCGCGATTGCCTGCAGCATGATGCCGGCGTCGGCGCTGCTCCGGGTCAGGGGGCCGACGTGGTCCAGCGACTCGGCCAGGGCCAGCACGCCGTAGCGGCTGACCCGGCCCCAGGTGGGCTTGAGACCCACCGTCCCGTTGCACGCCGCCGGGAACCGGATCGAGCCCCCGGTATCGCTGCCCAGGGAGCCGAAGCACAGCCCGGCCGCGGTCGCCACGCCGGAGCCGCTCGACGATGCCCCCGCCCACCGCCCGGGGTCCCACGGATTGCGGGGCACCGGGAACTCCGGGTGGTAGCCGCCCATGGCGCCCTCGGTGAGGTTGAGCTTGCCGAGCAGCACGGCGCCGGCCGCCGCCAGGCGGGTGACCACGGTGGCATCGAACTCCGGCACGTGATCGGCCAGCACCCGCGCTCCGCCCATCGTGCGCACGCCGCGGGTAAAGCACAGGTCCTTCACCGCAACCGGCACTCCGTGCAGCGGTCCGCGCCAGCCGCCGGCGGCGATCTCCGCCGCGGCGCGCTCCGCGGCCGCCAGCGCCTGCTCCGCCATCACCGTCGCGTAGCTGTGCAGGCCGCTGTCGAGCCGGTCGACGCGGGCCAGCATGCTCCTGGTCAACTCCACCGGAGACAGCCGCTTGTCCCTGATCAGCGGCGCGATCCCGGCGATGGTGCCGAAATGAAGGTCTTCGCTCACGACATTGTTACGATAATCGCTTGATGCGGAAATTCTCGAAGCGAATCCAATGGTCTTCATCGGCCGGGCCGTTGTAGCACTGGATGCTCACCTGGTCGTTGGCTGGCGGCGGAAGTTCGCCGGACGCGGCGGTCTGGAACTCGGTGCCGCCTTGCTGGCAATACTGAGCCTCCCAGGAATCCGCGGTAACCACCAGGCGCAGTCGGACGCTCTTGGTCGGCATCGGCTGCTTGCCGGGGATGATGTAGAGCTCGCCATCGATGAGTTCCTTGACCTCCTTGAACACCGGTGTGCCGTCGTTGTACCAGGTGATGCCTGCCTGTTCGTACTGTTGGGTGGGAAGAGCGTGGTTGGCAATCGTCACTTCGATGGCGAATGTGCCCTCGCTGCGGTCCGGCGCCTGCCGCACCAGCGCATTCCTGACGGTCTCCGCCACACCAGGCTCGACGCGAATCTCCAGCCCGCCATCCTGGAGGCGCCAACAGTCCGGGTTCTCCCGCAGCCACGACCAGCCTTCGCCCAATTCGCCGGCGAAGCTGTCTGCAAAGACGATCTGCTCGTTGGATGAGTTCATGCCAACCACCGTAGCAGGGGCGCGGCTTACTGGTCAAAGACTCCGAGGATTTCCAGCGGCAGGCCGAATCCCGGTTACCCCGAAGACCATCGGATGGTAGACGGGACGAAACGCGCAGAGAAGTTTCCCATAACCGGGACACTGGAGCGGCGCCCCTTCGGGCGTACGGGTGAGACGGTGAGCGTCATCGGGCTCGAATCAGGCGTCGGCTACGTCGAACGCCGTCACGTTGCGGGCCTGACGGCTGAACTCCACGCCGATCAGGTGGATCGGTTCTCCGAGGTGACGGTACTTGGGCGCTACCCTCCCAATCGGTGTATGCTGCGCTCGATGAGCGGCGACATCTTCGCGGCGCTCGGCGTCGGGGCGTGTGGTGCGCGCGGGGCTGCTGGCGCGGCGCCGAACCTGGCGCAAGCGCGCCGATCGGACTGACCCTGCAACATGATGCAGCTCGGGATTCGAGCGATCGGATTCGGCCGCACTGCGACCGTCAACCTGCCCCTGATCAAGCATGCGGAGTCCCTCGGTTTCGCCACCGCCTGGACCGCCGAGGCGTACGGCAACGACGCCGTCACCCCCGCCGCGTGGGTGCTCGCCCATACCGCCAGCATCAGCGTCGGCACCGGCATCATGCAGCTCCACGCGCGCACCCCGGCGCTGGCGGCGATGACCGCGATGACACTTGACCAGCTCTCCGGCGGTCGTTTCATCCTCGGTCTCGGACCGTCCGGGCCGCAGGTGGTCGAGGGCTGGCACGGTGTGCCGTATGGCCGCCCGCTGACGCGGACCCGCGAGTACGTGGCGATCGTCCGCCAGGTCCTGGCGCGCGCGGGGCCGCTGGAATTCAGCGGTCAGGAGTACCAGGTGCCACGCACCGGCGCCGGCACGACCGGCCTCGGCAAGCCGCTGAAGAGCATTCTGCGCGGCGCTGCGGACGTGCCGATCTACACCGCGGCGATCAGCGAGGCCGGGCTGCGCTGTGCCGGCGAGGTCGCCGACGGCACGCTGCTGGTGTGGCTCGACCCGGACCAGGCAGACACGGCGATCACGCCGTTCGTGCACGCGGGCCGACAGCGGTCGCGGCACCACCGGGACGCCGAGTTCGCCACCCTGGCGGCGGTAACGGTCACCATCGACGCCGACCTAGAACGCGCCCGCGGCCCGATCAAACGGCAACTGGCGCTCTACCTGGGCGGCATGGGGGCGCGGACAAAGAACTTCTATACCGACTACGCCGGGCGGCTCGGGTTCGGTGACGCCGCGGCCAGAATTCAGGACCTGTTTCTTGCCGGCCGGCAGGCCGCTGCCGCGGCGGCGGTGCCGGACGCGATGGTGGACGCGCTGCACCTGGTGGGTTCGGCCGAGCGCATCAAGGATCGGCTGGCCCGCTGGCGGGCGGCAGCCCGCGCCGGGGACGTGACCGGCATCATCGTCACCACTGAACAACCCGAGGCGCTCGAACTACTTGCCGCCGAGCTGTCATGACTGAGGTAACCGGTACTACCGGGCCGGCGTGCCGCGAATTCGAGGCGCACTGGTTCGAAACCGGGACGCCGGCGTTCCTGGTGGATACCCTTCACGCCACCGGAGTCTCCTTGAGCAGGAAATCGACGAGATTCTGCCATCGAATGCCGCCACGGTTGGCCGGCTGTACGGTATCGAGTGACAGGACCAGCTTGGGATGGTTATCGGGCACCCGCCTGAGTGACCGGTACTCCCGCTCGACCGTCTCCTCACTCGACAGCGAGTAGCACACCTGGACGTAGAGTCGTTCGGTCCGCCGCTCGGCGACGAAGTCGATCCCGTAGTCCCGGAATTTGCCGACGCTGACCGTGTATCCACGGGCGCGCAGTTCCAGGTAGACCACGTTCTCGAGCAACCCGGCAAGGTCGTTGTCCCGGTAGCCAACCAGGCCGTGCCGGATGCCGATGTCGGTCATGTAGAACTTGTCGTACAGTTCCAGGTGGCGCATGCCCTTCAGGTCGTACCGCCGGCAGCGGAATACCAGGAACGCCTCCTCCAGGTAGGAGAGGTAGTTCTGCACGCGCGACAGGGATACGCTCAGCCCCTGCGCCTTCATGTAGTCGGTCATGCGCTTGGCCGTGGTGATGTTGCCGCAGTTGTCGAACAGAAAGCGCGTAATGCCATCGAGCTGGGCCGGCTCTCTGACTTGGTGCCGATTGACCACGTCCTTCAGCACGATCGTATGGTAGAGCGAGTTGAGGTAGGCGAATACCGGCTCATCCTCCAGGCTCAAGTAGTGAATGCCCGGGAAACCGCCATAGCGCAGGAAGCGGTCCCAGGCCCCCCGAACATCGGGTGAGCTCGGTTCTATTCCCCGGAATCGGATGAACTCCGAGAACAGCAACGGATACACCGGAATCTCGACGTACCGCCCCGTGAGCCGGGTGGCAAGATCCGACGCCAGCAACCGCGCATTCGACCCACTGATCGTGACGTCCGCCAACCCATCGGCGAGAACCGACGCGATCGCCCGCTCCCACCCGACGACGTTCTGCACCTCATCCACGAACAGGTAGGACTCCGTGGTGTCCGGCAGGTGGCGGCGGACATGGTCGTAGAGTTTCCGGTAGTCGCCGAGCGCCTCGAACTCCAGCGATTCCATGTTGATGCTCAGAATGTTCTCGGCCGGGACGCCGCCCGCGGTGAGGTGGTCGATCAGCAGTTGAATGAGCGCGCTCTTGCCGGCTCGCCTGACTCCCGTAATCACCTTGATGAGCGGCTTGTTCATGAACGGCAGGATGCGCTCGGTGTACAGCGGTCGCGGGATCAGATTCAGGATAACTCTCCTATATGGAAATCTCCCTCAGATTATCGCAGAAGATATTGGTATACAAGAGTCTTCTCCACGGCAGCCGGACCGCGACGGCAGCAACCCGTCTCGCGGCTCTGCGCACGGGTAAGGTTGATATGCTCGGTCCCGGCGCCAGTACATTAAGGTCGATCGACCAGATAGAGAGCCTGCAGCGGACCGACCCGGAAATCAAGCTGTGGTCGTTCAAGTTTCGGTCCGACAATGCATTCTATATCGTCCGTATGGACATACCGCCCTTGAATGACCTCCGCGTGCGCCAGGCATTGCAGATGGCACTGGACCTCGAGACCATTGTAGCCACCTACTTCAAGGGTTATGGCGATGCGACCCCGCAGGGACATTTCGCCAATGATGTGCCGGGCATTGGCACGCCATACGAGGAGTGGCCCGAAGCGGTCAAGAAAACCTATAGATATGACCCGGAGGGGGCCGAAGCGTTGCTTGATGCGGCCGGGTATCCGCGCGGCGCCGACGGCATCAGGTTCACGATGAGCATGGGCTACTTTGAACGGTACGATGTGAGCTATGCGCAATTGGTCGCCGGATACTGGCGCGAGATTGGCGTGGACACGCAGACTGATGTCTTGGCTGGTGGGTCAGCCGAAGTCACCGCGATGTATAATGATCCAGATCAGGACAGGTACATAATCAGGTGGGGGGAAGCGGCCTTCAGGTATGGGATCCCCGATCGTCTGACAAATCAATTCTATAAAGGCAATCTCAGCACCGGCCACTTGAACGACCCGAAATATGACGCCATGGCTGACGCCGTCATGGCCGCTACCACCATCGAGGAGATGCACAGGCTGGCAAAAGAAATAAACATGTACATCACAGAACAGCATTTCAAGATAGTGGGTCCTGAAACCCCCCAGTACCAGGCAACGCAGCCGTGGGTCAAGGGTTATAACGGCGAACTGGGATCTTATTCCGAGGGACACAAACACTTAGCCCGCATCGGGATTGACCAGGAGATGAAGGAAGCAATGGGATTTTAGGGCAGACAATTTTTAGGGCAGACAAAGGGGGCCGGGAGGCGCTCGCTGCAGGCGCGCCTCCCGCTTCCACAAACGCTGTATAGAAGGGCGCGACCTGCCACATGCGAGCCTATATCATCAGGCGGCTACTGCTCATAATCCCCACCTTGTGGATATTGACCACCCTGGTCTTTCTCTTGGTCCGCTTCCTTCCGGGCAACGTGGTAGACATGATGGCGCTGAATGCGGAAATCTCAGGGTTCGGAGGAATGGACACGATTGACCGTGAAGCCATGGAGCGTTTGCTGGGATTGGACGTGCCTGCCCACGTGCAGTACGGACGCTGGATGGGAGTGTTGCCGACGCCTGACTGGATCACCGGTGAGTCCCACTTCAGAGGTCTCCTCCAGGGCACCCTTGGCGAATCACTGGTCACCTCGCATGTGACGGTAGAACAGGAGATATTCGGTAGATTGCCGGTGACCATTCAGCTTGGCATCATGGCGGTGGTCATCGGGCTCGTGATAGCACTGCCCGTCGGTATCTACTCGGCGATTCGCCAGGATACCGCCGCCGACTACCTGGGGCGCACCGCGGCCGTCATCGGCCTGGCTACGCCGAACTTCTGGCTGGCCCTGATGGTCATGATCTTCCCCGTAATATGGTGGGGCTGGGCGCCCCCTCTGGAATACATTCCTTTTATCGAAGACCCACTGGGAAGTCTCGCCGGGTTATTCGTTCCCAGCCTGATTCTGGGGACTGCCTCGGCAGCAGCGACCATGCGGTTGACCCGCACCATGATGCTGGAGGTGCTCAGGCAAGACTATATCAGGACCGCCTGGTCCAAGGGGCTCAAGGAGAGGGTCGTCATTATGCGGCACGCCATCAAGAATGCCCTCATCCCGGTGGTTACCCTGATAGGTCTGCAGTTGCCTATCCTGATAGGTGGCTCGGTCATCATGGAGACCATATTCAACCTGCCCGGGATAGGTCGCCTCATGGTGTTCGCCCTCACCGAGAGAGACTACCCGGTGGTCTCCGGAGTGAATCTGGTTTTCGCCACCGGGGTCTTGGCAGTCAACCTGGCGATCGATGTGGTCTATTTCTATTTGGACCCCAGGGTCCGCTACAGTTAGAGAGGGCATGTGAGCGACGCAGTCGGGGTACCATCAGCAGCAATCGCAGCAAAGAGACGTTCCCAGATGGCCGATTTCTCTATCAGAATGGTCAAGGAGAAGCCGCTCGGTACGGTCAGCGGGATTATCATTTTGATACTGATTCTGGTCAGCATCTTTGCCGATGCTCTGGCACCCTATCCACACGCGGAAATGCACCTCGCAGACAGGCTGCAGGGCTCATCAGCCCGGTATCTGCTGGGTACCGACCAGTTGGGGCGAGACCTCTTGAGCCGCATCATTGCAGGGGCTCGTCTTTCCATATTTGTCGGTCTGGCGGCGACCGCTATCAATGTGGTGGTCGCTACCCTGATAGGCGGCATTTCAGGATTCCTTGGTGGCAAATTGGACCTGGCTGTGCAGAGATTTGTCGATGCCTGGATGGCCTTCCCCGGGCTGCTCATATTGTTGACCGTGATGTCCATAACGGGGCGCGGTGTGTTGCAGATAATACTGGTCCTGGGGATAACAGGAGGCATCGGCAGCTCGAGAATAGTCAGGTCCGCGGTTATCGGCATCAAGGAGAACGACTATTTCCTGGCGGCCCCGGCAATTGGCAGCGGCGGCACCGCGACACTGATGCGACACGTCCTGCCCAATATCATGCCTGTCCTGATCATCATCTTCAGCATCAGCGTCGGGGGGGTGATTATGAGTGAGGCCAGCTTGAGCTTCCTGGGATTCGGTTTGCCAGTAGAGGTTCCCAGTTGGGGAGGTCTGCTCAGCCGGGAAGGGCGTGAGTTCATGGAGGTGGCGCCGCGGCTGGCGATGTGGCCGGGGCTGTTCCTGACGGTGACGGTGTACTGCCTCAACATGTTCGGCGACGCGGTGCGGGACCTGCTCGACCCGCGGCTGCGAGGGGGTGAGGGCAGTTACGGCGCTGCGACCGGGAAACAGAAATAACCAAAGGACGCCCCGGCAAGAGGCACTACCACATGACGTAGCCGCCGGGGGTGTTGACGTCCTGGCCGGTGAAGCTGCCGGCCTCGTCGGAGGCGATGAACACCGCCATGGCGGCGGCATCGTCGGAGGTGCCGTGGTCCTGCACGAAGCCCTCGGCCTGCAGCCAGTGGCCGGCCAGCACCTTGTTGGCCGGCTTGGGGCCGGGCCGGTAGTTGACGTAGGTATTCTCGTCGAACGGCTCGCCGACGTACTCCGCGAATGCCTTGGCAAGTTCGTGGTCGCGCGCGGAGTGGCCGCCGGGGCAGATCGCGTTGACGGTGATGTTGTAGCGGCCCACCTCGGCCGCCAGCGTGCGGGTCAGCCCGATCACCGCCATTTTGCTGGTGGCATAGGACGAGCGGTGCGCCAGCGGCTGCTTGCCGGTCGGCGAACTGAACATGATGATCCGGCCGCGCCGCCGTTCGATCATTGATGGCAGCGCCGCCTTGCAGCACAGGAAGATCGAGTCGAGATTGACCGCCAGCACCTGCTTCCACTCGGCCAGCGACAGGTCCCACAGATCCTTGGTCGGCCCGGCGATGCCGACCACCGGCGCAACGATGTCGATGTGGCCGTACTCGGCGAGCGTGCGCGCCACCATCTCGTTCACCTGCTGTTCGTCCGACACGTCGGTCTGGAAGCACAGCGCGCGGCTGCCCGCCTCGCGGACCTGCGCGCCGGTGGTCGCGTCCAGCTCTTCGGGCGGGCACAGGTCGCAGATCGCCAGCAGCGCGCCCTCGGCGGCGAACCGCCTGGCCATTGCCTGCGCGTGGCCGCGCGCCGCGCCCGTGATCAGCGCCACCTTGTCTTGCAGTCGTCCCATGGTCTCTCCTCCTTGTCGTTTCCGTTGGTATCCGCGTGCCGGTTACCCGCGCGCGGCGGGTTGCAGGTAGTCGCTCAGCTCATAGCTCCTGTGCGCCGGCTCGGCGTCGCCGCGGTAGTCGGGCAGCAGCGGCTGAATCAGCGCCAGCTCGTCCGCCGGCAGCGACGCCGACGGCGGACGGATAGCCTTCTGGTAGGCAGAGCGCAGCCGCTCGCTCAGTTCGTCGTAGCGCGGCAGGTACCAGGTGGTGAGCACGGTACGCCGCCGGTCGGTGGTGTTGGCATGCGCGGCGTGCAGCACGCGCGAGTCGCCGACCACCAAGTCGCCCGCGGTCACCGGCACGTCCACCTCGCCGGGCAGCGCCTGGTAGCCGGCCGTGGTGGCCGGGTCTCGGTGACGGATGCCGTCGTCGTGGCTGCCGATCAGGTCGTGCGCTTCCAGCCGGCGCCGGTGCGACTGCGGCAGCACCCGCAGGCAGCCGTTCTCGGGCCGCGTGTCGGTAAGGTACCACATCAGGAACAACTGGTGCGGCACCGGGTCGGCGCTCTCCGGCTCCCGCCACCACACCCAGTCCTGGTGCCAGTACAGGGAAGTGGAGTGCGCCTCCTTGGAAATGACCGACCCGGACCAATAGCGCGCGCCATCGAAACCCAGCTCGCGCAAAGCGGCCCAGACGGGTGGCCACGCGATCAACTCGACGAACGCCCGTTCCTGGAAGAGGATGGACACCACGCTGCCCTGGTTGCCGCGGCGCTGCCGCTCCTCCTCCGGGTAGGCGTCGAGCAGCCGGTCGCTGGCCAGCCGCAGGCGCTCCAGCAGGTCGCCGTCGAGCAGTCCCGGAAACACGCAGAATCCGTCATCCAGCAGTTGCTGCCGCTTGCTCGGCTCGTTCATGGTCCGCTCCTTACTCACTCGTACTCCAGGATGGCGCGGCCCATCACCTCGCCCGCCTTCAGCGCCGCGCACGCCTCGTTGATCTGCTCCAGCCGGAAGCGGTCGGTCACCAGCCGGTCGAGCGGGAACAGGCCGTCCCGGTGCCAGCGCAGGAAGATCGGGAAGTCGCGGTCGGGGTTGGAGGCGCCGAAGCTGGTGACGTAGCGGCGGTGCGCCGACAGCATGGCGCGCGGATTCAGGGTCATCTCGTTGCCGGGCACCCCGATCAGGACCGCGGTGCCGCCCTCGTTGCCGGCGCCCATCGACCCCGGCCGCGTGACCTCGTTGATCGTCTCGGTGGTCTGCCGCACGCCGATCGCGTCGAATGCGTAGTCGACGCCGCCGCCGCTCAGGTCCACCACCGCCTCCACCGGGTCGACGTCGCCCGCGTTCACGGTGTGCGTGGCGCCGAACTCGCGGGCCAACTCCAGCTTGTCGGCGCGCAGGTCCACCACGATGAGCGGATCGGCGCCACGGATCGCCGCCGCCCGGATCGCCGCCAGCCCCACGCCGCCGGCCCCGAACACCGCCACCGAGTCGCCCGGCTGCACCCGCGTGGTGTGGATCACCGCACCGGCGCCGGTCAGCACCGCGCAGCCGATGATCGAGCACAGGTCGGCCGGCTCCGAAGCGGCGATCGGCACCAGGTACTGTTCCGAGACAATGGTGTGCTCGCTCCAGGTAAAGTGCGGCCACGGAATCGGGCTGCCCCGGTAGCTGGCACCGCACCAGCGGTCGTTCCGCCCCATCGGCAGCGGCTGGTGCCGCACCCAGGTGACGATGGCCCGATCGCCCTCCCGCACCCGTGTCACCTCGCTGCCGGCCCGCACCACCACGCCGGTGGCCTCGTGGCCGAACGCGGTCGGCCGGGTCAGCGCATCGTGCAACTCGTGGACCTGCGAATGGCATATCCCGCTGGCGAGCAGCTTCAGGACCGCCTGGTCCGGGCGCGGATCGGGGAGGTCGAGCTCATCGATGATGAGCGGCTGGCCGCTGGCGGTCTGGATGGCGGCACGCGTGGTCATCGGCACGGCCCCACATAAGCGCCAACCGCCCGATCCGTCAACCCCCGCACCGCGCGCGGTGCGGGTGGGTGCGAGTTATATGCCGAGGTCGAAATAGGTGTTGGCGATCTTGCGCAGTGCGACCACGTAGGCGGCGGTGCGGTAGTCGTCGATGCCGTCGCCGCGGTGGAAGGTCTCGCTGATTTCGTCGTAGGCCTGCCGCATGGTGTCGTCGAGTCCTGAGCGCACCAGCGTCAGCTCGTCGGCGCCGCTGACCAGCTCGGCGCGCAGCGCCGCGTCCGCCGGGCGGCCGGTCATCTCTTCCAGCGCCCTCACGATGCGTGCGCCGCGGCCCTCGTCCAGGCGGCGGTCCATGCGCCCGAAGCGGATGTGCGACAGGTTCTTGATCCACTCGAAGTAGGACACGGTCACCCCGCCGGCGTTCACAAACAGGTCCGGCAGCACCGGGATGCCGCGCTCGCGGAGAATCTCGTCGCCGGCGAAGGTGACCGGGCCGTTGGCCGCCTCCACCACCAGGCGGGCCTGCACGGCGGCGGCGTTGCCGCCGTGAATCTGGCCCTCGACCGCCGCCGGGATCAGCAGGTCGCAGGAGGTGGCCAGGAACGCGTCGGCATCCACGTCGGTGCGCCCCCGCGGGAACCCCGCGACGCCGCCGTACTCGTCCAGGTGGGCGCGTAGCGAGGCAACGTCGATGCCGCCGTCGTCGAGCACCGCGCCCTCGCGCGTCATCACGCCGACGATCAGCGCGCCGTCCTCCTCGGACAGGTAGCGGGCCAGGTGGTAGCCGACGTTGCCGAGCCCCTGCACCACGATTCGCTTGCCCTCCAGCCCGCCGTTCAGGCCGGCCAGGGCCAGGTCTTCCGGACGCCGGAACAGCTCGCGCACCGCGAACTGCACGCCGCGCCCGGTCGCCTCGGTGCGGCCCGGTATGCCCCCGGAGGTGACCGGCTTGCCGGTGACGCACGCGAGCGCGTTGATCTCCTCCGGGTGGATGGTGCGGTACACGTCGGCGATCCAGCCCATCTCGCGCGCGCCGGTGCCCATGTCGGGGGCCGGCACGTTGCCGCCGGGGCTCAGGTAGCCGCGCGAGATCAGCTCGCGGGCGAAGCGGCGCGTGATCGCCTCCAGCTCGCGCTCCGAGTACTGGCCGGGATCCAGCCGCACGCCGCCCTTGGAGCCGCCGAACGGCACGTCCACCAGCGCGCACTTGTAGGTCATCAACGCGGCCAGCGCCTCCACCTCGTCCTGGTCGACGCAGGTGGCGTAGCGGATGCCGCCCTTTGCCGGCAGGGAGTGCGAGCTGTGCGTGGCGCGCCAGCCGCGGAAGATGTGCAGCACGCCGTCGTCGAGCCGCACCGGGAACTGCAACTGCAGCACCGAGTCGCACGCCTTGATCTGCTCGGGCAGACCGGGCGGCAGGTCGAGGTGGCGTAGCGCCCGGTCCACGGCCAGCGACAGCCCGTCGTTGAAGCTGGGCTCCGCCGCCGTGGCAGCCGCTGTTACGGGAGCCGTTGTGGGAAGGGTGTCGAGGCTACTCATCCTGTTTCCAACGTACCGGCGCCCGCCGCCGGAGAGAAGGCTTCCTTGCCCCGCCCTGCCCGCTCGGACGATGCACGGAGGTGTTAGAATCGAGCCGAATGAAGGACTACTCGGATACGATCTTCAACCTCGTCGAATACGAGGTGTGGTGCAGTCTTCGCATCCTCGACTTCTTTGCCGGCCTGTCCGAGGAAGAGCGGCGGCGCGACTTCGGGTTCGGGCTCCGCACTCCCCATCGCACGCTCTCCCACGTCGCCGACGTAATGCGCGGATGGAGCGGTTGCGTCGGGCCGAGCATCGAGCCGCCCACCTGGCACCCCTACGACGAGACCGAAACATTGCAGGACATCCGGCGCCGAATGGCCGCCACCGGCGCCTCCTGGCTGGCCGCCGCGCGAGACTCCCATGAACAAGGCGTGCTCGCCGACGAACGCCGGCTGCACCAGCTATTCCACCTCGTGACTCACGGCACCCATCACCGCGGACAGCTTCTGAGCATGATCACCCTGCTCGGCTACCAGCAACCGTTCGAAGGGGGTGACTACGGTGGCTGGTCGAACACCGACTGATCGGCGCCGTCGGCGCGGCATTGGTCTGTTCCGAGTCCAACCGTTCCTTGAGCGCATGCAGCGTATCGGGATCGTTGCCGGCGGCCGACTCGATGAGCGGCCACTCCACCCCCGAGCGTGCGAGCTGTTCGAGAGTCACAAGTCGGCCTTCCTGATGGCCTTGCTTTGATGAGCATCTCCGCTATGGTCACGAAATCACCTCCTGCCTCCGGTGCCCGCCGCCGCCACTCCTCGCTGAGCCGCGGCAGATGGACCTCGTCCTGAGTCTGCAGCAAGTAGGTGACGAACAAGTTGACAACATCGAAACGCCCCGCGGGCGGCATACCGGCAGGCGTACCACGCGCAGCGCCAGTTGCAACTGCTCGCGACCCTGCCGGTATGCCGCCATCAGTGCGGCAGCGCAATCCGCCCACGGGGTCCACCGCCCAGCCGCTCACCCGCGGCCTGCGACTGATCGATCAGCAGGTGGGCGAAGCGCGGCGTCCACGGCCACTGACGTTCTACCGGCGCATACAACTCGGACAACTCGGTGGGCCACGGCCACCGCTGGCGCCCTGATAGAGCACCACCGGCACGATGGCGCGCAGCCGCCCTTCCTCCTGCTCCGCCTGCTCCCAGATACGGCAGCAGTACTTCAGCAGTCGCAGCCGCATGTCCCGCCTGGGCTCCTATTGGTGCTCAAGCAGCACGTATAGTGCCAGCGGCGCCTCATCGGCGTTGCGAGAGTTGGCTGGCCGCCGGCGGCCAACAGCTCCTCGACGAGGCCGAGGTCCAGTTCCGCAAATTCCTAATGATCAAGTAATTCCCAACGGGCGGACGATGCGCCGGCCAGCATAGCGGCCGCCGCATCGTCCCATGTGTCCACCCGCCCGGAGAGCCACCGACCCTGTGGGAAGGGCGTTGCTCGGTGTTCACCGCATCGATCCAGCGTATCGCGGGTAGTGACAGCCAGCCGCGCATCGACGATAATAGTTGATCAGTGAGCCGCTCCGAGCGGCTGCTCGCCCGAGTACTTCGGGGACAGTCCGATGCCAACATTCCGTTTCGGGAGCTGTGTCGACTGCTGGATGGCCTCGGCTTCTCGTGCCGTGTCCGAGGCGATCACCACATCTTCCTGCGTGATGGGGTTGAGGAGATTCTGAACCTGCAGCCGAAATCCGGGAAGGCGAATGTATATCAGGTCAAGCAAGTTCGCGCGGTCATCCTGAAGTACCGTTTGGGGAGATAGACGTGTTCAAGTATGAGATCATCATCTATTGGAGCCAGGAAGATGAAGCGTTCATCGCCGAGGTCCCTGAACTGTCGGGCTGTGCGGCCGACGGCGGCACATACCAGGAAGCTCTCGACAACGTACAAGTGATCATTCGCGAGTGGATCGAGACCGCAAGGGAACTCGGCAGGAAGATCCCGGAGCCGAAGGGGCGGCTGATCTTCGCCTGAGTGAGACTGTGCAGTCTGTCATCGCGGCCTGCTCCTGTTGTAGCTCCGTAGTTCATGCCTACCACCAACAAGAAGCTGATAGCGGCGGTTGAAGCCTACTTCGCTGACCTGCGGCGGATACGCGCGTCCGGTGGGGCGACCGGGGAGCGCTCGAGTTACGGCCCACTTGCACACCTGCTCAATACGGTTGGTGCAACGCTCAAGCCGAAGGTGTTCTGCGTCGGCGAACTGGCGGAGCAGGGCGCGGGCCATCCCGACTTCGGGTTATACACGGCGCAGCAGGTGCAGCGTGGGCGGCCCCGAGAAGGGCAACTGCCGGAACGCGGCGTGGTTGAGGTAAAGGCACCAACCGAGGACCCGCAGAAACCAAAGATCCGCGAACAGACGAGTCGCTATTGGGCGCGATATCAATTGGTGTTGGTGACCAACCTCCGCGAGTTCGAGCTCGTCGGCCCAGGCTCAGTGACCAGCGAGGAGACGCTCGAAGCATTCCAGGTGGCCAACAGCGAGGCAGAGTTCGACCGGCGACTGGAGCGTCCGCGATCATTCGCCCACGACGTGGGCGCCGGTCTGAGCGAGTATCTCTGTCGGGCACTATCGTATCGCGCGGCACTGGTCGAGCCGAAGGATGTTGCTTGGTTGCTTGCGTCCTATGCCCGCGACGGTCTTGCACGAGTCGAGACGGGAGGCGACTCCCCGTCGCTGGCGGCAGTGCGAGCGGCGCTCGAGGACGCGCTCGGCGTGCGGTTCGAGGGTGAGCGAGGTGCCCGTTTCTTCCACTCTACGCTGGTGCAGACACTCTTCTATGGAGTCTTTTCTGCCTGGGTGCTGTGGTCGCGCGAGGGATCGGGGCAGGCGGGAACGGATCCGTTCAGCTGGCGCGAAGCAGTGTGGCACCTACGTGCGCCGGTGTTGCGGGCGCTGTTTCAGCAGTTGTCGGACCCTGGACGACTGCGTCCTCTTGGCTTGGTGGAGGTGCTCGACTGGACTTCTGCCGCGCTCGAACGCGTGGATAGAGCCGCATTCTTCAGGCGGTTCCGCGAAGGCGAGGCGGTACCGTATTTCTACGAGCCGTTCCTACAGGCGTTCGATCCTGCCCTGCGCAAGCAGTTGGGTGTGTGGTACACGCCGACGGAAGTGGTCCGCTACATGGTTGCCCGCGTGGACCGAGCGTTGAAGGACGACCTCGGCATTGCCGACGGTCTGGCCGCAGACAATGTGTACGTGCTCGATCCGTGCTGCGGCACTGGCGCCTATCTCGCCGAAGTGCTGCGCCGCGTTGATGCGAACCTCCAAGAACGGGGTCTGGGCGCGCTTGCCGGCGCCCGAGTGAGACAGGCAGCCACGCAGCGCGTATTTGGCTTCGAGATCATGCCCGCGCCGTTCGTCGTCGCCCACCTGCAGGTAGGGCTGGCCATGCAGGACCTTGATGCGCCGTTGAATGAGGATGGGGTTGAGCGTCCCCGCGTATTCCTCACCAATGCACTGACCGGTTGGGAACCAGAGATACAGAAGCCGCTACCCTTCCCTGAACTGGAGGAGGAACGCGACCGCGCCGGGCGGGTGAAACAGGAGACGCCAATCCTCGTCATCCTTGGCAACCCGCCCTACAACGGCTTCGCTGGCGTGGCCGTAGACGAGGAACGGGAGCTCTCCGAGGCATATCGCACCACCAAGCAGGTTCGCCCGCCGGAAGGGCAGGGTTTGAACGACCTCTATGTCCGGTTCTTCCGGATGGCTGAGCGGCGTATCGTCGAGAAGACCGGCCATGGAGTAATCTGTTTCATCTCCAACTATTCTTGGCTTGACGGCTTGTCGTTCACGGGAATGCGGGAGCGCTATCTGGAGGCGTTCGACGTCGTCCGCATCGACTGTCTAAACGGTGACAAGTACAAGACCGGCAAGGTAACGCCGGACGGTTCGCCCGACCCGAGCATCTTCTCTACCGCGAGTGATCCCGTCGGTATACAGGTAGGCACGGCAATTACGACACTGGTACGCAAGGCAGAACACGTTCCTGCCAAGGCGATCCATCTCCGCCACCTTTGGGGCCAGACCAAACGTGAGCAACTATCTGACACTGCCGAGGTTAAACTGGATTCGCTCTACGATACCGTCGATCCGATCCTCCCACTCGGTCTGCCGTACCTTCGCACGGCGGTGAGTCAGCGCTGGTTCGATTGGCCAACCCTTCCTGACCTTTTCCCTGTGTCGTTTCCTGGAGTTCAGACCAAGCGAGATGCTTTTCTCATAGATATAGAACATCGTAGGCTTCGGGCACGTATTTCGGAGTACTTTGACACTCAGTTGGATCACGAAGAGATAGCCCGGCGTTATCCCTCATCTATGCACAGTTCATCCGGGTTTGCACTGTCGGATGGGCGCCTAGTCCGAGAAAGACTACTAAAGCGAGGAGGTCCTCGCGCAGCTGGCTTTGTACGCCACGCGTATCGTCCGTTTGATAACCGTTGGCTTTACTGGGAAACAGGACAAGGACTGTTGGGTCGTCCGGTCCCAGATTACATTCAACATGTGTTCGAAGGGAACGCTTGGATATCCGCGGCCCAACATATTCGTAAGGACGCTTCGGAGCCTCAGACGTGCTATACGCATCGTATTGCATCCTTGCACCTAATCGAGCGTACGTCCATCATGTTTCCGCTCTGGCTCCTGCCGAATCGTGTCGGCACGGAGGCCGGTACCACGCACCGGCACGCCAATCTCTCGAATGTAGCTCAACGCTATCTCGAACAAGCCGGCATACGGGTAGATGATCTCTTCTACCACGTCCTTGCGGTGCTACACGATCCAAGTTATCGTCAAGAGAACGCTGGCGCGCTGCGTTCGGAGTGGCCACGTATCCCGCTCCCTGGCTGGCCCGGCAGCACTGCCCAGAGTATTGCACACACGCTTTCGCGATCGGCGGCGATAGGACGAGAGCTGGCTGCGCTACTTGACGTCGACACCCCTGTCCCGGGAGTCACACAAGGTGCACTACGACCCGATTTATCCGCAATAGCGGTGCCCACTGTCACGCACGGGCGTAACATGACCAGCACAGACTTCGCGGTGACTACCGGTTGGGGGCACTACGGTGTCCGTGGGGCTGTAATGCCCGGCCAGGGGCGAATCATTCAACGAGCCTACACACGTGCGGAGCGCGTAGCGCTCGGTGACGGCTGGTCTACGATTGGCGAGACTACATATGACGTGTACCTGAACGACCGTGCATACTGGCGGAATGTTCCGGCTGCAGTGTGGACCTACAAACTCGGTGGATACCAGGTGCTCAAGAAGTGGCTATCGTACCGCGAGTTAAGCGTCCTGGATCGGCCGCTGCTACCAGATGAGGTCCAGGAGTTCACCGATATTGCACGCCGAATCGGCGCTATATTACGTGTTTGTAGAGCTGACCCGGTCGCCGATAGTCGAAGAGTTCGCTTCGGTGGAACGAGACCAAGGATCCTTCACCTCGGTCGTAGGAGCTCAGGTTGAAGCGCAACGTGTCGAGGAGGAACTCGAACATATTGTACGCGCTCAGCGGTGGTCAATGCGCTCACCCGGATTGTACCGAATCCCTTATCGAAGAAGCTACAGACGAGGCAGAAGCACACTCGAAGGGTGAGATTTGCCACATCTTCGCGGTAAGCGAAGCCGGTCCCCGTGGGAAGCCAGGGCTCACTGAGTCACAGCTAAACTCGCTCGAAAACCTGATTCTACTATGCCGTAACCACCATACCATCATCGATGGGCAGCATGCATCGTATCCTGCGCCACAGTTGAAGAGATGGAAGGATGACCACGAAAAGAGGGTGAAGCAACTGCAAGCTTCGGCGAACCTCGAAAAGATGCGCTCAGATCGGCAGTCGTCCGTCTACCAAATCGCACTTATAGACGAGAAGATCAAAGAGGCTATCGACAGGCTACGGAAGTCCCACCACTTCTCGGAGTTCGACTCCTTCGAGGCATCGGTAGAGCTCGGGAGGCGACTGATAGCAGGTGAGTTCAAGGACGGTTCGTCTGCGATGAGAGTCGAGGGACTGTCATGGTGTGCGCGTAGTCTGTGCGCTGCCGATGTGGCCGGTGCCGAGCGTCTGATAGAAGCAGCGAGGAATCTTGACCGTATCCCTGAACTTGGTATCGCTGAAGCGGTTGTCGACGCGGCGAAGGGTGATTGTCGCGGCGCGCTGGCCAAGCTGGCCGAGCTGGATTCTCCGTCTGCTCGGACGGCTGCGCTAATGACGGTTGCGCGCCACAAGGGAAAGCCAGCCGCGATCGAGTGGTTGAGGGCTGCTGGGTTGAGCCCAGCCGACCTGGACCCAGAGGGCCGACTTGTCGTGCTGACGATAGAGCTGGACCTCGCGCACTGGGAGTCTGCAGCGGACATCGCTAGGATGGTTACGACAGACGACATGCTCGCTATGCCTCCACTTTGGCATCAAGTTGGGATTGCTCTTCTCCTCACTACCGTACCCGAGAACTACCGCGAGGGCGTGCGTTATCAATTACCACTCGGTCTGGCCGAGACTCCGTTTGATTCTGTCGGACGGGCCGTTGAGTCCAGACGGCTTGCAAGGGATCATTTCCGTAGGGCGGCGGCGGTTGCAGAGGAGCTGGAACTCACGGAGGCCACGAAAATAGACGAAGCGTATGCGATGTGGCTCGGCTTGAGCGACATCGAGACCCGTGTTGACGCCAAGAAGCGCCTGGAAGCAAGGTTTCGCGATGCCGATTCGGCACTTCACCTTGTACCACTTGGAATCGGTTTTGGAATCAATATGGATCTGTCCGCGGTGATGAAACAGATAGAGCGGCAAGAGGCGCTGCGCGGTGGGCTGACCTCCGACAGTGCCACTGCCCGCTTTGCACTTGCTTTCACAGAGCAGTATTCGGATCAGGGCACGAAGTACATCATTGAACACTTCGAGGCTCTTTCGGAGTACATCACTACGAAGGCGATGCGAGTCCTGCAACTCGAGTGGTACCTGAAGAAAGGCCGGTATGACGTGGCGTCTAAGTGTGTCGAGCAACTTGAACAAGACGGAGTTACGGTAGCAGAGATAGATCGATTTCGGGAGAGGGTCGACGAGACGAAAGGCGCGGATCTTGTGGAGGTACGTAAGGCACGGTTTGGAAAAAGTGATCAACTCGACGATCTTGTGGCTCTGGTGGTTGATCTTCGCGAGAAGGAGAATTGGGGTGGACTGTGCGAGTATGGTGCAATTCTGTATAGCCGTACACGTTCGGTGACTCATGCAGAGTGGCTGGTGAGTGCGCTAGCTAACACAAATAGGATGGATGAGGTTCAGGGATTCCTGAAATCGCATTCCGACCTATTGGAGCAATCGCGTGGTCTACAGATCGCTGATGCTTGGTCCCTATATTACGAGGGTGAGTTGCTGACGGCGCGGTCACGCTTGAATAGCCTACACGCGGCTGAGGAAGACCGTAGCTGTCGCTTGTTGAGAGTCAGGATCGCCATCGCTCTTGGGGACTGGCACTCACTGATGGAATTTGTAGCCAACGAGTTTAATAACCGAGATTCTCGAAGTGCCCCGGAACTTCTCAGCGCAGCACAGTTTGGGTACAGTGTGAGGTCTCCTCACTCGAGAGCGTTACTGGATGCTGCGATAGACTCAGGTAGCGACAACGCTGAGGTGCTTGCCGGTGCTTACTACTTGGCTGTCCAAGCGGATATTGAGGGCGAGGTTTCCGTTGAGGTGCTTCAGCGATCAGCGACACTCTCGCGAGACGGCGGTCCCGTTAGAAAGGTAGACTTCCGTGATGTAGTTGACCTCCAAACTCAGTCGCAAATGCGAGGTAATCAAGCATGGCAGTTGATAAGCCGTGGAAAGGTACCGATGTGTGTAGTAGCTCAAGTACTTAACACATCGCTATTCCATATGACCACAATCCCGGCGTTTCAGAATCTTGACGAGGTGGATGCACGTCGGAGGCGTGTCATTCCAGCATATAGCGGACGACGGATCACTCGGCGCATGGAACTGGCGTGCTCCGTGGCGATGGACTCCACAGCATTGCTCACGCTGGCATTCCTAGATGTGCTTGATACCGCCTTTAGAGCACTCGATTCCGTATGGATACCACATTGCACGATGGCATGGCTATTTCAGGAGCGTCAGCGAGTGGCGTTTCATCAGCCACGTATGGTTCGCGAAGCTCGTGCTATTCGGGATCTCCTTGCAAGGGATCAATTACGTCGGTTTGTTTCCACGTCGGTCGCCGACCCGGATCTCGCTTCCGAAATCGGTGAGGAATTAGCAGATCTGATCGCCGAGGCCGAAGCCCTCAACGACTGCGATCAGGATGTCCAGCACGTGGTAGTCCGCTCGGGTCCAGTGTATCTGAGGTCATCGCTGATGGAAGAAGAAGCCGACTTGAGCGCCCATGCACAGGTTCTGACCAGTTGTGTAGCACTCATAGACAAGCTGCGCGAGAAAGGCCAACTGACAGCCGGGGACGAACAACATGCACGGTCTTATCTGGAGCAACACGAAAGGGAATGGCCTGACCAGCCGTCCATATCCGATTGCGCGGTTGTGTACCTGGACGACCTCACGACTGCTTACCTCCTCCACTTAGGCTTACTCGACAAACTTGGTGCGTGCGGGCTCACGGCTGTAGTGTCGTCGTCAACCGCAAGGCAGACAAATGAACTCATTGCGTACGAGAGTGTCTCTGGGAAGGTCTCTAACGTGATCGAGCGAATACGCCGAACCGTAGAACAAGGGATTGTGTCGGGAAAGGTTAGGATTGGGAGAGACGATACGACCGGCGATTCGGAAGACATGGACATGTCTGAACATCCTACGGTCGCTGTGACAAAATTGGTGAGCACGTGCGATGCGATCGTTGTTGACGACAGATTCATCAACCAGAACGAGAGCATTCAAAGTGACCCAGATCGTTCCACGGCAGTGTTTACTACGCTCGATCTACTTTCCACGCTACGATCTAATGACCTAATCTCTTCGGAGGTCTTTTCGGAATACCTGACGCTGCTTCGCCGTGCTGGGTACATGTTCGTTCCAATATCTGAGGTGGAACTTTCCAAGCAGTTGGAATCTGCCCGTGCGAGAGCTGCACGGCTCGTGGAGACCGCGGAATTGAAAGCCATTAGGGAAAGTATCTTGTCGGCGCGGATGGGTGATTGGCTGCAACTCCCGGAGGAAGAAGCTTGGCTACGGAACACCATGAACACAATGGGCCGGGCGTTGGTCAACGTATGGACGACCACAGCAGATATTGCCGGAGCACCGATAAGGGCTGATTGGCTGTTTAGTCACATGGATATCCGTGGATGGACGCAGTCATTCCCGAAAGACAAACATGAATCTCTAGAAAAGATCGGACCCATAGTGTACTACTTTATGATGCTTACACCACCGAGTGAAGCCACGGCTCAGGCGAAGAAGCGATATTGGACCTGGCTCGAGGAGCGAGTGCTCAAGCCGATGAAAGAGCTGGAGCCTGAATTGTATAATGCGTTGCTTGAAGTCTATCGACGCCACCTTGCGGACGTCGTAGACGCTGTGTCGTCTGATGAAAGATAGTTCTGAAATGGATACTACGGAGACCAACGCCGTCGCGGTAAGTATGTTGCTAGATCTGACGCCACCATTGGTGCAGGACGATCTTCTTGCGGACAGTACGTTTCGTGATACATACGGATTTTCGTCTGCAGTAATGCTCTCATTCGCGGGTGGAAAAGTGTCTGTCTCAAGGTCGGAGCTCTACAACGCAATCCGCACCGTCCTCGCTGGACGGACCGGCGCGGAGGTCCCAGATACGAAAAAACATAAGTGGGATCTGTTGTTGGAACCATCTCAGGGAAGCGTGGCAACTCTGGTTTTGACTCGTGATGGGCGACGCATCGTGCTGGCGCAATATCGGTTGCTGTCACCGGCTCCTTCGAGCCGTATTCACGTGCTAAATGAAATTATAGAGGACGTTAGACTCCCGACGCATGAAAAGTGGATCCAATTAGCGTCGAACCGCGCGTTCACAGATAACGAGATGGATGAGTTCGACGACGATGTTAGTGACACGCCGGCTTGTGTTGCACGCGTAGTCCGACAGGAGGCGGCGCATGGACAGGTCAGTGTTGCGGCAATGGTTCCGACCCGTGCAAGATACTATGCGCGGCTTGTCGGGCGGTACAACGGGTCCGCCACGATCTCAGACCACTGGAACGAGTGTGGTGCTGACCTACTTCGCAACCTGTGTACATGGCGACCTCCGGATGGAGTCGTTGAGGCTCTCAAGCTGTCGTGTTCAAAGATTGCCCTCCGCCTTATAGATGTTGATTCGTTAGACCATAACGTGATTCCACGGCTTTTTGCCGATTTGGACGAGCACGGAGATAGGTTGTCGCAAACGGGAGCTGTCGAGCTCGGACTGCGCGTACTTCCGGAATTCCCGCAGATCGAGCGTCATATCCTTAGTATCGTCCGCCAGGTCAGAGACGATGATGACGACAGTTTGGAGAGTGATTACGGACTTATCGTCGGACTCTTTAGAGTAATTGATGGGGAGCTATCGCGGCGACGTACGCTCGCATTCAGTCGTCCTTATTATCGACGATTTGCGGCCCTAGTGCAATCCACGGTGGTCGCTCGCGAAGTCCGTTCAGGACGCATCGAAAGGTCTAGATTTGTAAGGTGGCTATCGGAATTACCGAATATTTGGTACCTCCTGCAGAACCACGTTGATATGAGGATCGAGCCCCGTTGGTCGCCTTTCGTTTTTGATGCCAGAGGGCTGAAGTCAGCCTGTGTAGGGCGCATTTTGACGGCTGTCGATGAATTTGCAGAGGACGTCCAGAGTGATAACCTTCATAAGGTACTTCTCGAGGGTGGCGATGGGAGCGTTCTTGAGTTTTTCAGGTCTGATGTTGCATGTTTGACGACATATCCTGGGCCGCTGTCGGCTGGGACGGATAGTTTCGGCCCAATGCCGGACGAACTAAGAAATGTCGTGGATCAGAGAGTCGGTGCCGGCGAGATTGATCGCGAATCAATGATATTGTTTGCTCAGTCCGCAACGATGTTCGGTCTGGGCAGGGACCAGGCGGGACAGGTAGCGGAGAGCCTCAAGAGTAACGGTCATAGGATATCCGGGATTGAAGATAGATCTCAGATGGTCGATGTCGTGATGCGCTTGGCCGTGGCCGCTGCTGTGTGTCGGAGTGAGGCTCTTGCTGACCAAGTGCGAATTCTGGTTCGTAGGCATAGAGGTCACAAAGCGCTATTCCTGAGTATGTTCGAGTCAATAATGGTCTGTTTGAGTTCGGGAGCAAGTCGGGCAGGGTTACATGAGTGGGCCGAGTATGTTGGTGATTGGCTAACGGAGCTTGCGTTTCTTGATTTGAAGGATGGGGAAGCTGTAGCTCTCGGTTCGGCGTTACGTTGTTTGATGGGAATGGTTCCCGAACTGTGGCGGACGTGCGCAAGAGCAGATGCGGCGCTACAGGTGCAGGTCGGTTGCTGACTTGGAGGAGCGATGCACCGGTAGGGGAATCAACGCCGTGAAGTCGCGTTCGCCGGCCGTACGGGATCTTCGATGGCTTGGTCACGGTCCGGGCGCCGCCACGGAGCTAGTGCGCAGTCCAAGATGGACGCCATCAACAGAGGGATGCCGGGCTCGTACCGAACGGGTGGGTGCTCCCCGGCGGGCACGAGTGGATCGAACCTTGCTTCCAATTTCTGCCTTCGTGACGAAGAGCGTTCCTGGTCGGAATCAATCCGCCAAAGTTCTCGGAGATTACGCCAATCTGGTATGCGTTGGTACCCTCGTCGACAGAGGCAATGGGGGCGTCCCGGTCCACGACTTCCGCGCGGTACCGGCAGGCCGCGGCAGATCGGCGTACGTGATCGGAACGTGGGAAACGTCCTGCACGTAGCCACCGACAAGGACGAAGTGCCTTCCGATTATTCCCGAAGTGTCCTCGTCGCCATAGGCCGTCTTCGGACGAGGACCTCGTCGGGATCTGCGAAACCCATAACCGAGGCTCGAGAGCGGCTGGCCACCGCACGGATCACGAGTCGTCGTGCCAGGCTCCGTTGAAGTCGACGATTGGCGTCCTGGTCGCGCAACCGTTGGCGCAGCGCCGGGACGTCCACCGCGGCGAAGCCGGCGCCGGCGGGGACCAGCGAGGCCGCGGTGCCGGCGGCCTGGCCCATGGCCATGCACGGCGCCTGCTCGCGCAGCGGACCGAGCACGTGCCGCTCCACGCTCGCCGCCCGGCACGGGCAGATGAGATTGGGCACCGGCCGCGGCAGCAGGATGCGGTAGGGAATCGGCGTGACCGCGATGCGCTTGGTGCCGGTTGCCGTCATCGGCTGATGGCTGGGTTTGACCGGGTCCGGCAGGTCTCAGACGTAGGCGGTAAAGCCGATGGTGTCCGCAACCGCGCGCCGCTCCACCACGTCCTGCACGGTGTACCGGAAGTCGCCGACGATTCGGCGCGTCTCGCGCACCCCCAGCAGCGGCGCCACCGCGCACAACCGCGCGTTGCGGGAGCCGGGGAAGTGCCTCCGCATCACCTCCAGCAACTGCAGGATCTCGCGCCGGCCCGGGATCATGCCACCGGTGACCGAGGCGCCGTCGGTGCAGCAGGCCGCGGCGCTCGGCGTTCCAGCCGAACGGCGAGTAGCGCTTGCCCGGCTGCGGCCTCGCCAGCTCCCGGAAGACTCTGCCGACCACCCAGTGACGGCAGCCGTTGGTGCGCCCGCCGAGCCAGTGCGACACCAGCCCTGACGTGCCCATGCCGCCGAGCTGGCCCTGCCCCGCGACGACGAGTTTGCAAAATGCCCGCTACCGGTGTACCCGACGCCGTGCCGATCAGCACAGGCCGCGGCGACGGCCAGGGAGGCGGTGCGGAAGCATTGCACCCGGTTGAGCATCACTCCAGGACTATCCCACGCTACGAAACCGCGGTCTGCCACGCACCGCCTCGTCGCCGCCCCATCGATTCTGGCCCTGCACCTGATCCGCGGTTCTCATGCCACGATTCACGTGAGCCTACGGTCAGCGAACGGCTCGCCGTGGGCCAAGCGCCTGAAAAAAATCGAGAAAATCGCTGGCTGCGGCCCTGAGGGGGTTGACATGGTTTTGGGCGCGCGATTGGGCCACGTCCCCGACCCCGCCTGTTCCGCTCCCCTTGGCGCCCTCAGCGCGCGCTCTCGGCCCGCCGCGTCCGGGTCTGGCCCGCAAAGCCCAAATCGGACGGGCGGCTCGTCCACGGGCCGGCACGGGGCCACCGAATACCGGGTGTACCATGGCGGCATGGCACCTGACACCTATACGCTGCCGCGCCCGCCGACGCCGTCAGCGCGGCCTGAACCGGCAGCCACCGACCCGGCCGCGACCGCGGCCACCACCGCTCCGAGAACGCCCGGCACGAGCGAGACTGCGACGGTCGCCGTTGCCGACAGCGCAGCGCCGGCCCCGGAGGCACCCCGCGACCTGAATCAGCTCGGCAACCGCATCGCCGAGCTGTCGGCGCGCATCCAGGCCGCCACCTACGAGTTGCTGTGCGACCTGCGCGAGTTCGACCGCCACCACGGCTGGGAGGGCTTCCGTTCCTGCGCCCACTGGCTCAACTGGCGCACCGGCCTCGACCTCGGCGCCGCCCGCGAGAAGCTGCGCGTGGCCGCTGCGCTGGCCGATCTCAACCACCTCTCCGCGGCCATGGCCTGCGGTCGGCTGTCCTACTCCATCGTACGCGCCCTGACTCGAGTGGCCACCGCCGACAACGAGGCACGGCTGATTGCCGTGGCCTGCTGTGCCACCGCGGCGCAGGTGGAGCGGCTGGTGCGGGGGTGGCGGCAGGCGGACCGGGAGGCGCAGCCGGACGCCGAGCAGGTGCGGCTGGAACGGCGCACGCTGAGCACGCGGGTGGACGAGGACGGCATGGTGGTGCTGCGGGCGCGGCTCACGCCTGAGGTAGGCGCGGTAGTGCTGCGGGCCGTGGAGGCGGCCCTGGAGCAGGTGCCGGCGGCGGAGGAGGAGGATGCCGCCGGCGGCGACGAGGCGAGCATCGCGCAGCGGCGCGCGGATGCGCTGGGGCTGGTGGCCGAGAGCGCGCTGGCGGGCGGCCTTGATCCGGGCAGCAGCGGCGACCGCTTCCAGGTGACGGTACACGTGGAGGCTGACGGGCTTTGCTGCCGAGAGGCCGCCGCGGCCCCGCGGCACGTTTCCGCGGAAACTGCGCCGGGCAGCGAGGCAGCCTTCGCACCGGCGGCAGCGTCACTGGACGGGGTGGCGGAGCAAGTGTCCATCGAGCACGCGGAGAAACTACCGGCCACCGAGGCGACGCCCGACCGCGACCTGGCGGTCGCGCTGCCTGGCCCCGACGCCGGGCAGGCGGTGATCGAACAAGCAGGAGGCATCCACGTCGGCAAGGAG
>JAPPGB010000117.1 GCA_028821475.1 Spirochaetaceae bacterium | reverse complement strand
CGGAGATGTTTATAAGACACAGCGGGCGGCCCGCGCGCCGGGCCGCGGCCCGCGCCCGCCGCGACCGGCGGCGCGGCGCCGTGTCCCGGCAGCTCCAGGCAGTCGCAGGAGAAGTCCTCGCCAAGCAGCGCGCACAGCCCGTCCCAGTCCGCGGCCTCTCCCAGAAACCCGTGCACGAACAGGAGCGGCGGACGGGCAGCCGGCGGCGTCCCGGTACGCGGGGTTGCGCGACCGCGCACGCGGCCACCATCGCCGGCCACCCGGTCACCCTCGGCGCCGTTCGCGATCATCGGTGGCCTGACGGTGCTTGCTGCCGCTTATGCCGTCTACAATGGCACACCGCACCGGTCCGCAATCGCGAGCGCGAGGCGCATGAAGTCATCGTAACAATCCTGGACTGCGTAGATGTGCCCGCCGAGCGCACCATCCGCGGCTTTGAGGTGGAAGATCGGCTTACGCGCCTCCTGAGCCATGGGCATAAGGCTGCGGTAGTGCTTGAGCGTGGCCAGACAGTTCACGTCGTCGTTGGCGCGGGCCGGATACAGCAGCGCCACGGCATTGGTGGGACAATCGGAAGCCAGGTCGTACAGGCGTAGCGATGCCATCTGTTCGGGTACTTCGCGCTGGTTTTCGGCGATCACCTCGCGGTCTACCGCCGCGGGAAGATAACTGACCGAGAACAGGTCCATTACCAGATCGTCGAGCGTGCAGCCATGGCAAGGGCGTATGTCGAAGGGCTTCTGCAGTTGATCGGTGGTCAGCATGCCGAGTGGCAACCTTCAGAAGTGGCGGGGGGACTTGCTGAAGTCGGGCCTGCGCTTGTCGACGAAACTGGTCGCGGCCGTCCTGCGCTTCCGCCGTCTGGTAGAACAGCATGGTGGCCGATCCTGCCGGCTCCTGCAATCCGGTCGCGACCGTCGGCTTCATTACACCGCTTCGCTGCCGTCGTGCGGCGTAGCGAGGCTCTGTTTCAGCAGGTTGAAGGAGATCTCGTCGATGCCGGTAGCTCGTTCGATGATCGTCCACGACACGTTGGCCCGGCGCAGGGCTTCGATGATCGCCACCTGGCTCTCCATCAGGCGCGCTCTCAGTTGCTCCATGGTGACTTCGTTCGGGGTATCCATCAGTACCACCTCCGCTTCAGTCGACATGTCGGGCAGGCTGCCTGCCGTCGTAACGAGCCCGTCTGTCTACAGTGTACCGCCTGCCCGCACATTTTTGGACAATGTGTCCGACCGCTCCGCGGCGCGCGCGCCGCCGTGGATCGGCTCCCCGTGGAGTTGGAGAGGCGAGCCGCCACAACCGCGACGCGAGAGGCGTGTTGGAGTCGAGGACGGCCGTCTTGCCGGATCAACTCCCCGTGGAGCTGTAATGGCGGACGCCGAGGCGCCAGAGGAGCAGGGCGGCGGCCAGGAACAGGGGAGCGGCGGCGGGCGCGGCCCAGCCGAACCACGGCGGCGTGCCGAGGGGGTCGGGGCGCCCGAGCAGCGCCGCCACCGGGAAGTAGGTGACGGTGCCGATCGGCACGATGAAGAACAGGAAGCGGCGCATGAAGCGGCGGTAGACGGTGGCCGGGTAGCTGGCGGCATCGACCGATCCGTTGCTGACGATGGCCAGCAGCTCCAGCGACTGCACGGTCCAGAAGGTGACCGCGGCGGTGGCCACGAACACCCCCAGGAACAGCACGGTGACGCCGGCAATCGTCTCCGCCAGCAGCACCACGCGCGCCGGGTTCCACGCAACGCCGGCGCCGGCCAGCCCCCAGGTGAGAATGGCCGCGCCCTGCAGCCAGCGGCCGGCACGGTGAAAGGCGAACTCGGCGCCCGCTACCTGCAGCACGGTGTGCCGCGGGCGCAGCAGCACGCGGTCGAAGTCGCCGCCGCGCACCAGCCGATGGAACGTGTCGAACCCGCGCCCGGTGGCCTCGGCGGTGGCGAAGCCGACCATCACCATGCCGTACAGCACCGCCACCTCCGCCAGCTCCCAGCCGCGCACGTTGCCGAACCGGTCCAGCAGCGCCCATACCCCGACGAATTCGACGGCGGTGAACAGCACGCTGCCGAGCATCTGCAGGCCGAGCGCGCCCGGATACTGCATCTGCGCGCGAAAGTGGGTAGCCACAAATCGCAGGTACAGCCGCACCGCTGCGCCCGCCACCGCCGCGGCGCCGCGCCGCTCTCGGTGCGACGCCGGGTTCCACCGCGGGCGGCTAGCCGCCAAGGATCACCACCCGGCGCAGGCCGCGCGCCAGCAGCAGCCGGCCCAGCAGCACCAGCGCCACCAGCCAGCCCAGTTGCAGACCCAGGCGGGCCAGCGCCTCGGCGCCGGCCAGGTGGCCGACGTAGATGCGGAACGGAATGTCCATCAGGCCGGCGAACGGCAGGTAGCCGAGCACCGCCGCCACGCCGTCCGGCAGCAGCGGCAGCGGGATCACCAGGCCGCCGCCGAACCAGACCACCGCCGGCAGGACGTAGCGGGCGCCCTCCGACGACACGGTCCAGAACATCAGGCTGATCAGCAGCGCGGTGACCGCCACCCCGAGCAGCAGCGCCAGCACGGTGGCGGCCAGGTACAGGCCGGCCGCGGACGCGCCCGCCGGGGCGGTCAGGGCCCACTCGTGCAGCCCCACCAGCGGCAGCACGGCGACCGCCACCACCAGCATCAGCAGGCAGCGCGGCGCCGCCTGCGCCAGCCGCCACGCCGTCATGCGCCAGAACCAGTAGGAATACAGGTCGATCGGACGCAGCAGCTCGCCCGCCACGCTGCCGGTGCGCACGCTGTCGGCCAGTTCGTTGTCGAGCCGGAACGGAAACAGCGACAGCAGGGCCTGCCCCAGCCACACGTACGGCACCGCGTGTGCGAAGCTGAAGTCGGTGGCGTCCGCCGGGCCGGACTGGTAGAACGCGGCCAGGATCATCAGCCGCAGCAGGCCCCAGTAGCACTGCGTGCCGAACCCGGCCAGCGCCGCCAGCCGGTACTGCAGGGTCTCGCGCCAGCGTGCCCGCAGCACGCCGCGGTAGGGCGCCAGCCGCGCCGCCAGCGTCACGCTTCCTCCAGTTCCAGGTCGCGGTACAGCCGCGCCACCAGTTCGTCGATCGGTTGCGGCTCGATGTACAGGTCGCGCACGTCGTTGTCGCGCGCCACCTCCTCTATGATGCGCGGTGTCGGGATGCGCGCCGGATCGTAGCGCAGCACCACCCGGCGGCCGGCGGCGGACACCACCGTGGCGGAGGAGGTGGAGAAGCTGCCCACCTCGTGCTCCAGGTCCACGGTCAGGATGCGCTCGCGGTCGACGCCGGCGCGCAGGTCGGCCACCGAGCCGTCGAACAGGATCGATCCGGCGCCGATTACCAGGACGCGCGGGCACAGCGCCTCCACGTCGTCCAGGTCGTGGGTGGTGAGGATGGTGGTGACGCCGCGCCGGTGCAGGCGGCGGATGATGTCGCGCACCGCCAGCTTGGCCACCGCGTCCAGGCCGATGGTGGGCTCGTCCAGGAACAGCAGCCGCGGGCGGTGCAGCAGGGCGGCGGCCAGCTCGCAACGCATGCGCTGGCCCAGGCTGAGCTGCCGCACCGGCACCGCCAGCAGCGGCGCGATGGCCAGCAGATCCACCAGTTCGTCGCGGGTGGAACGGTAGGCCGCGGGTTCGAGCCGGTAGATGTCACGCAGCAGGTCGAACGACTCGATCACCGGCAGGTCCCACCAGAGCTGGCTGCGCTGCCCGAACACCACGCCGATCCCGGCCACGTGCGCCACGCGTTCGCGCCACGGTACGCGTCCGGCCACCACGCAGCGGCCGGCGTCCGGCACCAGGATGCCGGACAGGATCTTCACCGTGGTGCTCTTGCCGGCGCCGTTGGGGCCGATGTACCCGACCAGTTCGCCGGCACCGATGCGGAACGAGACCCCGTCGAGCGCCGTGACCACCTTGCGCCGCGCTACCAGCGAACGCAGTCCGCGGGCGCCTCCCGGCGAGCCGCCATCGCCGGCCGCGACGCGAAACCGCTTGGTCAGTCCGGCAACATCGATCAGTGGCTGGCTCATGAGCGGCGCACAATCTATGGCCGTCGCCCCGCCACGGTCAATTCGACCCGGCGCAAACAGGGCGCACACCCTTGACCCGGAGCCGCCGCGGCGCGATGCTTTCGGCACACCTATTCGCTGACGGACGTCACCGACCTCGGCGCAATGTGGCAACGAACCAGGGCCCCTGGTTGAAACAGGGCCCCTGGTTCCCGGAGGGAGAGCACGTCCGTGAGTGAAGGAGCGAGTACTCCATCGACCGAGTCGCGCGCGCTGCAGCGCGCGCTCAAGCAGTACCGTACGCCGTCCGCCGGTCGCAGCATCGGCCAGATCGTCACGTCGTTCGTCCCGTACGTCGGCGGATTGATCCTGATGGGGGCGCTGGCGCAGGTTTCCTACCTGCTCAGCCTGCTCCTCGCCCTGCCCACGGCCGGGTTCCTGATTCGCGTGTTCATCATCTTCCACGACGCCGGCCACGGGTCGCTGTTCCGGCGCAGCCGCTGGAACCGCGTCATCGGCTACCTCGCCGGGTTCCTCACCTTTACGCCATTCCAGCACTGGTCCCATGAACATGCCCGGCACCACGCCACCGCCGGCGACCTGGACCGCCGCGACCTCGGCGACGTGTGGACCATGACCGTCCGGGAGTTCGTCGCCGCGCCGCGCCGGCTGCGGTTGGCATACCGGGTGTTCCGCAATCCGTTCGTGCTGTTCTTCCTGGTCGCCCCGGTCGGGTTCCTGTTGAACCACCGCTTTCCGCGCAAGCGGGTGGGCGCCCGCTCGCTGCGCGCCATCATCTGGACCAACGTCGGCGCCGCCCTGTTCGTGGTGGCGATGTCGATGCCGTTCGGGTTCGTCAACTTCCTGGTGGTGTTCACGCCGGTGTTCGTGCTCGCCGCGGCGGTGGGAACCTGGCTGTTCTACGTCCAGCATCAGTTTGAAGGCGTCTACTGGCGCCGCCACGAGAGCTGGGACTTCGCCAGCGCCGCGCTGCACGGCTCCTCCTACCTGGCGCTGCCGCGCGTGCTGCAGTGGTTCACCGGCAACATCGGCTTTCACCACATCCACCACCTCGACCCGCGCATACCGAACTACTACCTCGAACGCGCTCACCGCGAGCAGCCGGCGCTGCATGCCGTGCCGGTGCTGCGCATTCGCGGCACGCTGCGCTGCCTGTCGATGCGGCTCTACGACGAGACCCGCCGGCAGATGGTGGGGTTCCGGGAGGGCCTGCGGCGCGCCGAGATGGCCTGAACCGCGCCTGAGCGCGCCGCTCCCCGCGTACCCGAAGGTGGCCTCGGAGACGTAATAGTAAATACTACATAACTTCTAAGCCAAAATAAGTATTTCTTTGGTGTTATTATCCCTTCTTGCGACGAAAACCGTCGCCGCAATGAGTATCATGCGTCCAGGCATGCGCACGGCATCGCGCGGAACACGACCGGGTAGCGGAGTGGCACGAAAGGAACCGGCGAACACCAGGGTGCTGATCGTCGACGACCAGCAGGACATCCACGCCGACTTCGAGGAAATGCTGAGGCCGCGGTGGGCGGCGGCGGACGACCTCGCGGCGGCGTTCCTGGGCGGAGAGGAGCCCGATCACCACCTGCCGGAGTTCGAGCTGCTGCACGCGATGGGCGGCGAACAGGCATGCGACGCCGTGCAGCGGGCAGTGCGCGACGGGCACCCGATCGCGGCGGCGTACATCGACATCCGGATGCCGCCCGGCATCGACGGGGTGGCCACGGTGCGCCGGATACGGGCCATCGACTCCGCCATCGAGATCGTGCTGATGACGGCGTACACGGACACGTCGCTGGCGGAGATCGTGGAGGACATGGAGCTGCTGCACAAGCTGCTGTACGTCAGGAAGCCGTTCGCGCGCGAAGAGGTGCAGCAGATCACCGTGGCGCTGGTCGAGAAGTGGAACCTGGAGCGGGAGCTGGAGCGGCGGCGGCGCGAGCTGACCATCACCAACCGGCGGCTGACGGCGGTGCTCGACACCATCGGGGAGGCGCTCGCCGTGTACGACGACGCGCAGCGCGTGGTGTTCGCCAATCGCAGTTACGAGGACCTGTTGCACGCCTCGGAGGCGGACCTCAAGGCGATGCCGGCGCACGCCTTGAATACGCTCTGGGACAAGCGCATGCGGGTGCTGCGCGACAACGGCAGGCACGTCACCGCCGAGGCGGGCGGCGAACTGGTGGAGCCGCTGGAGCCGGCGGCGGCTACCGGAGGAGGCGGCGCGCAGCGCTCCGCGACCGGTGCGGCCGGCCCGCTGTACTATCGGCAGCGCAGGCCGGTGCACGACGACGAGGGCGGCGTGATCGGCGACCTGTACGTGTACCGCGACCTGTCGCACGAGGTCGAGATCGAGCGCATGCGCGCCGAGGTGCGCGACTTGCGGGCGGCGCTGGAGACACCCGCCCCGTTTGCCGGCATGGTGGGAACGAGCGCGGCGATGCAGCGGGTGTACCGGCTGATGAAGCGGGCGACGGCGGGCGACGTGACGGTGCTGATCCGGGGCGAGAGCGGTACCGGCAAGGAGCTGGTGGCACGGGCGCTGCACGCCAACGGGCGCCGCGGCAAGGGTCCGTTCCTGGCGGTCAACTGCGCGGCGGTGCCGGACGGGCTGATCGAGAGCGAGCTGTTCGGGCACGAGCAGGGGGCGTTCACGGGGGCGATGCACGTCCGCCGGGGGTGCTTCGAACGGGCGCACGGGGGCACCATCCTGCTGGACGAGATCGCGGACATGAAGCCGGAGCTGCAGGCGCGGCTGCTGCGCGTGCTGCAGGAGCGCGAGCTGCAGCGGGTCGGCGGCGCGGTGATGATCCCGGTGGACGTGCAGGTGATCGCGGCCACCAACCGGGACCTGGACGCGGCGCTGCGGTCGGGCGCGTTTCGCGCCGACCTGTACTACCGGCTGGCGGTGTTCCCGATCGAGCTGCCGCCGCTGCGGGAGCGGCGCGAGGACGTGCCGCAACTGGTGGACCACTTCCTGGAGCAGTACGCCGGGCGCGCGGGGGAGGCGGTGAAGAGCATCAGTCCGGGCGCGCTGCGGCTGCTGCTGGCGCACCACTGGCCGGGCAACGTGCGCGAGCTGCAGGGGGTGATCGAGCGCGCCGCGATGATGGCGGGCGGCGGCGTGATCGAGGCGGCCGACCTGCCGGCGGGCCTGGAGGCGGTGCGGCCTGAGTCCGCAACGGGCACGCAGCCCGCAACGGGCACGGAACCGGAAGCGGGCGGGCAACCCGGCGTGCTGGCGCAGGTGGCGCCGCTGGCGGAGGTGGAGCGCCGGGCGGTGCAGCGGGCGCTGGCGGCGGCGGACGGCAACGTGACGCGCGCGGCGCGCGCCCTGGGCATCAATCGCGCGACGCTGCACCGCAAGCTGAACAGGTACGGGTTGGCTGCGGAGGTCGCCGGCAACGCCGCCGCCGGCCGGTGAATCGGCGGCTCAACCGGAGGACGAGGGCGCGAACCAGTGGCCCGCCGGCGCGGGTGCCCCGGCCCGTTCCGCCTGCGCCCGCTGTTCGGACGCCGCCGCGCGGCGCAGCATCACGCGGATCGTCGTTCCCGTCCCGTGGCCGTCGCTCATTGCCTGGATGCGGCCGCCGGAGCCGATCACGAAGTTGGCCGCCGAGTGCAGACCGAGTCCGCTGCCGCTTTCCTTGGTGGAGTAGCCGGCGGTGAAGATCAGCCGGTGGCGCTGCTCGCCGATGCCGATGCCGTTGTCGATCACGTCGATAACCAGGAACTCGTCCCGCGGGTAGCAGGCGATGCGGACGCGGGGCGGGCCGCTCGCAGCAGCGCCGCCGCCGGCCGCGGCCAGCGCGTCGATCGCCTCGATCGCGTTCTTCACCAGGTTGACCAGCATCTGGTGGAACCTGCTCTCCTGGATCCACAGTTCACGGGGAGCGCGTGCGCAGTCGATCTCCACCGCGATGCCGCGCGCCGCGCACGACTCGGCCAACACCTTGACCGCATCGGCGATCGACTGGCGCAGGTCGATGAGCTTGCTCGTCATGCTCTGGCGGTCGAACGACTTCTGCGTTCTGATCAGGTCGACGATGTGCGCCACGCGGCCGCGCACCCGATCCACGGTGTCGGTCAACCGCCTGTTCCGGGCCTCGAAGTCGGTGGCGAGCGCGAGGATGAACGGCACCACCCGCCGCCCCTGCGGATCCGTCCGCAGGTACGCGAGCCAGTCGTCCCGGTGCTGCTCCAGGGCATGCGCAAGGGCCTGGAAGCGGCGCAACTCGCGGTTCCGTTCCAGCTCGTGCCCGATGGTGCCGACGCCGATCGCGACGCTGTTGATCGCGTTGCCAATGTTGTGGACGATGGTGTCGACCACTTCCAACCGCCCCTGGGCGAACGCCTGCATCAGCGTCTGGTGTGCCTGGACCTGCTCGGTCACGTCGCGCAACACGACCACGCCGCCGACCAGCGCGCCGGCGCTGTCGCGCAACGGCCGGCCGCTGACGCTGACGAAGACGCCGTGCGGGACGCGCGAATTGCGCACGAAGAACTCCTCGCCGTCCGACGACTCGCCGCGCGAGGCGCGCGTCAGCGGCAGGTCGTCCGCCGGCACCGGCGTCGCCCCATCGGGGTAGTAGACGCCGTATCGTTCGGCGCGCCGCTCGGGCGGCACATCGGTCTTTCCCAGACCCAGAATGCGTTCCGCGCTCGGATTGAACAGCGTCAGCCTGCCGGCGGCGTCGGCGGCCACCACGCCGTCGCTGATGCTGTCGATCACGGTCTGCATGGCGCGGCTCTGCTCCGCCATGCGGCGCGCGGACTCTACCACCTCGCGCTCCGTTTCCCGGATGCGGGTCACGTCGCGGAACACGATCACGCCGCCGCGCAGTGCGCCGTCCGCGTCGTACAGCGGCCGCCCGTTGATGCTCACCCGGATTCCTTTCGGATGTCCCGCGTTGCGGATGAGCACGTCGAAGTTGTCCGTCGACTCGCCATGATTCAGGGCGCGCGCCAGCGGCAGCCGTTCCGATGGGATCAGGGTCTTGCCGTCCGGGTAGTACAGGCCGTAGGTCTGCGATCGCCGCAACAGGTCGGAGCCGGGCCGGTACATGCCGACCAGGCGCTCCATCTCCGGATTGGTGAGCAGGTACCTGCCTTCGCGGTCGGCCACGATCAGTCCGTCGCCCATGCTGTCCACCACCGTGCGCAGCAGCGTGGACTGGCTCCGGAACGCCTCCACCTGGTCGCGCAACTCGGCCTCGGTCTTCGTGCTGCGATCGTGAAGCGTCGTAACGCGCCGCTTGAGCGCAGCGCGTTCGCGCGCGAGCAAGCGCGCCCGCTCGGCCAGCTTCGTTTCGCGGCGGTGCTGCGCCAGGGCGGCGTCGATGGTCGCCCGCAGGTGCCACGGCGCCACCGGTCTCGGCACGTAGCCCGCCGGATCGCTGGCCCGGGCGGCACGCGCGACGCGTGCCGGCAGGTCGCCGTCGCTCACGAAGATCACGGGGATGCCGAAGCGGCGGCGCAGCCGCCCGGCGGCCGCGGCGCCCGAAACCTCACCGCCGAGCGCCGGGTCGATCAACGCGAGTTCGGGGGGCCGCAGGTCGCCGTCGGCGAACGCCGCCACCGCGGCGAGCGCCTCGCGGCCCGAGCGCGCCACGGCCGACAC
>JAPPGB010000116.1 GCA_028821475.1 Spirochaetaceae bacterium | reverse complement strand
TCACGGCGGTTGCCCGCCACCGCACCGCTGCCCGGGCCGCCGGTGTCGGCGCCGGCGCCCGTCTGGCGGCCAGCGTGCCCCGGAGCGGTTGCGGGAGGGGCCGCCGGCGGGGGCGCCGGACGCACCGCCAGGAACGAGTGCACGATGCCGCGCTGCCAGCCGCCCATGGGAAGGGTGCGCACGGCGGCGAATCCGGCGCGGTACAGGCGGCGCTCGAAGGCGGCGCGGCTGTCGAATGCCAGCACGCTGTCGCGCAGGTAGGTAAACAGGCCGGCGTCGCCGGCGGCAATGCGCGCGACCGGGCGCACGATCGCGTTGGTTACCACCCGCCACACCATGCGGCTGACCGCCGAGCCGGCCACCGAGTATTCGTGGAAGCACACCGCGGCGCGCGCGGCGAGCAACTCGCGGACCGCGCGCAGGCAGGCGTCGGCGTCGATCACGTTGCGAATACCGTATGCCATCAGGATGCCGTCGAACGAACCCCGCACGCCGTACGCCCGCGGCTCCATGGCGTCGCCGAGCACGAACTGCACGCCGGCCAGCTCGGGCCGGGCGCGCGCCACCTGCAGCATCTCCTCGGCGGCGTCCACGGCGACCAGCGCGGCGTCCGGATACACGGCGCGCAGCGCCAGGGTCGACTGGCCGGTGCCGCAGCACAGGTCGAGGATGCGCGCGCCGGGCCCCAGTTCGAGGCGGCGTGCGCTGAGGCGCAGGTGGCGCCGGTAGCCGGGATTGAGCGTGACCAGCAGGTCGTAGGCGTGCGCCACCCGGTTGAAACCGGCGGTCAGCGCGCTGCCGCTCAGCTTCATGCCGGCTCCAGGTCGGCGAATTCGAACACCCGTTCGGGCGCGTGGAACGCGGCCCCGGCGTCACGCAGCCGGGCGGGCAGCTCGGCCGCCGCCGCGCCGGCGGCGCCGCACACCGCCGCCAGCTTGCCGGCCAGCGGGACCACCGCGCGGCCGGCGGTGACGTCGCAGCCCGCGCGCGCCACGCGGTCGCCGATTGCCGCGTAGATGGCGCGCGCGGCGCGAATCGACAGTGCCGCGCGCCACGGCAGCGCAATGAAGCCGTGCTCGGCGCCGGCATAGTAGCGCCCGGCAAGTGCGAGGACCTCGGCAACCACGGTGCGCAGCCGGTCACGCGCCGTGCTCGGGAACGGCGCGCCGGGCCGCGCGCGCAGGTCGCCGAGCCCGGCCCGCGCCAGCCAGGTGACCGGCAGGTACATGCGCCCGAGGTGCCAGTCTTCCAGCACGTCGCGGCAGATGTTGGTCAGTTGCATGGCCACGCCCAACTGGGCTGCCGCCTGCAGTGCGGCATCGTCGCGCAACGTGAGGACGTGCGACATCATCAGGCCGACCGTGCCGGCGACGCGGTAGCAGTAGCGCAGCAGATCGGGCAGGTCCTCGTACGCGGAACGCTCCAGGTCCATGCGCATGCCGGCGAGCATCTCGCGCGGGTAGTGCCGCGGCATCCCGGTTGCGCTCATCACCGCACCGAAGGCGTCGATCACCGGGTCGCCGACGGTGGTGCCGCCGGCGATTCGCTCCAGCTCATCGTGCAGCGCGGCCAGCGCCGCCGGCCGTTGCGCGGGTGGGGCGCCGTCGATGGCGTCGTCTGCCCGGCGGCACCACGCGTACACCACCAAAGCCGCTCGCCGGCTGTCACGCGGCAGCAGGTGCGCGGCGAGCGCGAAGCTCTTGGAGCCGGCGGCGATGCGGCGCCGGCACTCGGCCGCCACCTCCGCGGCCACCCGCGGCCCTTCCCGGCGGCTCACGGCGCGACGTCCTCCAGGACGAGCTTCGCGGTGGCGCGCGCCGAATTGATCACCCCCGGAATGCCGGCGCCCGGATGGGTGCCGGCTCCGACCAGGTAGAGTCCTTCGATGCGGGAGTCGCGGTTGGGGGTGCGGAACCACGCGCTCTGGGTGAGGGTCGGCGCCAGCGAGAACGCGCTGCCGTGGTAGGCGTTGAGCCGGCGGCGGAAGTCGAACGGCGTCATCCAGCGCCGTACGACGATGCGGCGGCGCAGGCCCGGAAGCACGCGCTCGACGGCGGCGAGAATGCGCTCCGCGTAGTGCTCCGCGATCCGGTCCCACTGCACGGCGGCGTTGCCGAGGTGCGGCACCGGCGCAAGCACGTAGAACGCGCCGTGCCCGGGCGGCGCCACCGAAGGATCGGTGACATGCGGCGCGTGCAGGTAGAGCGAGAAGTCCTCCGGCAGCCGCGCCCCGTGAAAGATGTCGGCCAGCAGTTCGCGGTAGCGCGAGCCGAACAACACCGAGTGATGTGCCACCTCGCCGCGATAGTCGTGGTCGGTGCCGAAGTAGAGCACGAACAGCGACATCGACCACGCCGCCCGTTCCAGCCGGCGCCGCCGCCGCACGGCTCCGGCGGTGTCGCGGTAGAGCGCCGCGTAGGTGTGGTGCACGTCGGCGTTGGAAACCACGGCGTCGAACGGCTCGCGGTGCCGGGAGCCCGCGTGCGTGTAGGTCAGGTGGTGGACCGTCCGTTCCCCGCCGCCCGCGAGCGCGACGCTGTCGACCGGGCTGGCCAGCAGGAGGCGGCCGCCCAGGTCGGCGAACAGGCGCGCCAGGGCGCGCACCAGGACGCCGACGCCGCCGCGCGGATAGAACACGCCCCAGCGGCGTTCGAGATAGTGAATGAGGGTGTAGATGGCGCTGGTTTCGAACGGATTGCCGCCCACCAGGAGCGTGTGGAAGCTGAGCGCCTCGCGGATCCGTTCATCACCGATGAAGCGGGCCACCGTGCGATAGACGGAGCGGTCCGCGCGCAGGCGGGCGAGCTGGGGCGCGACCCGCACCATGTCCCAGAAGCGCAGGAACGGGGTCGCGGCCAGTTGCTCGTAGCCGGTCGCGAATACGCGCCGCGAGTAGTCCAGGAAGCGGCGGTAGCCATCACCGTCGGCGGGATTGCGGCGCGCGATCTGTGCCGACAGCTCGGCACCGTCGGCGCAGTAGTCGAAGCGGTCGCCGTCCGGCCACAGCAGCCGGTAGAACGGATCGACCGCCACCAGGTCGACCCGGTCGCTCAGGGTGACGCCGGCCACGGCGAACAGCTCTTCCAGCAGGGTCGGATCGGTGATCACCGTCGGGCCCATGTCGAACGTAAAACCCCCGTGCCGCCACACGTGCGCCCTGCCGCCCGGCTGCCCGCGCGCCTCGAACAGCGTGGTCGCCAGCCCCGCCGCCTGCAGACGGATCGCCGCCGCCAGGCCGCCGAAGCCGCTGCCGATCACCGCCACCCGCGCGGTCCGGCCCGCGGCCCTGCTCACGGCGATGCGGCGGCGCCCGCAGCGCGCCGCCGCCGCGGCGACAGCCCGCGCGGCGGGCGCCCGGCGAGCAGGCGAATCTTGTCCGAGCCGCGCAGCCGCATGCTGAAGAAGCGGCGAATGGTCGGTTCCGGCAGCCGGAAGAAACGCTCGAATATGTTGCGGCGCGCCTCCGGCGGGTAGGCCTGGAACAGCAGCCGGTTGAGCATGCAGCAGAAGCGGGCGCGGCGCTGCAGGTGGCGGCGGGCCGCGGCAGCCGCCGTGCACAGATGGGGGAGCGGGGTAGTCGCGACCAGGGCGGCGAGCTCGGCCGCCTGGGGCAGCGAGTAGCCGGTGCCGGGGTGAAACCAGCCGCCGCCGTAGCCGCCGCGGATCACCCCGGGCACGGGCCGCGGCGCGGGCGCCGGCATTCGCCACGGCATTGGCAGTACGCCCCGCTCGGTACGCGTCACGGCCGCCGCCCGCCAGCGGTGGTGGGCCATCCACGCGGCAATGCCGGCACGCCGCTGCTCGACGTCGAGCTCCGGTCCATCGGAGAAGCTGGTATCCTCGATCAGCGCGCGCCGCGGCGACAGCGGCAGCACGTACATGAAGCGGAACCCGTCCTGCTGCGGCACCGTGGCGTCCATGACCAGAGGCCGGTCCAGGCCGTGCGGCGCCTCCAGGGTGACCTCTTCGCCGTAGAACTTCTGGTAGCCGCAGTGTTCGGCGTGGCGGTCCGCGCCGCGCGCGTCGACAATCGTGTGCCCGGCCACCCGGCGGCCGTCGTCCAGCAGTGCTCGCCCCGGTACGAGCCGGGCCACCGGCGCATGTTCCCACACCAGCGCGTCCGGGCGGTCCGACAGCAGGGTGCGGACGACGCGGCGCAGGTGCTCGCTCGCGATCATCAGGTAGGGGGTAGCCAGGCGGCGCCGGTAGCCGGGGAAGCGGACCTCGTAGCCGGCCCAGCGCCGGCTGACCAGCGGCGCCACCTGGCGGCGCATGGCCGGCGACAGGTCGCTTTCGTAGCAGCACCAAGTGTGGTTGCCGCCGATCGTGGTTCGTTCGAGCAGCGCGGTGCGCGGCGGCGCGCGCCCGGGCGCCAGGCCGGGTGCGCCGAACAGGGCGGTCGCAACCAGGGCGTTCTGCAGCCCGCCGCCGCACAGGACCAGGTCCACGGTGGCCGACTCCGCGCCGTGCCGGCCGGCCGCTCGCGTCCGGTCGCGCGGCGCGCGGGCTCCGGACGCGCGTGTGGCCACCGCGGTCAGGGGCGCCGCGCCAGCACGGCGTCGAACATGCCGAGCAGGGACGCGCGGTGCCGCGGCGCCACCTCCAGCGTCTCCACGCGGCGCCGCGCGGCGTCCGCGGTGCGCTGCAGGCGGTCGCCCACCATGTCGCGGATGCCGGCCGCGTCGATCGCTTCGCGCACCGGCAGCAGGTCGTCGTGGCGCAGGTTGCGGTCGCCGAACAGGACGCTGATCCGGGCCCACTCCTGCGCCGGGATGTGGCGGCTCAGCAAGGCATAGAACAGCGTGTGGCGGCCCTCGCGAACGTCGGCGCCGACCGGCTTGCCCATCTCGAGCGGGTTGCCGAACAGGTCGAGCTCGTCGTCGATGATCTGGAAGATTTCCCCGAGCGCTCGCCCAATCGCCGCCAGCTCCGCCAGCGTTGCCGCCGCCAGTCCACCGAGCAACCCGCCGGCGGTCAGCGGCAGCGCGCAGGAGTAGCCGGCCGTCTTCTGGGCGTACACGTCGAGAATAGCGTCGTCGTTGCCGCGATGGTCGACGGCAAGGTGCATCTCGTTCATTTCGCCGATGCCCACGGTGCCGGCGGTCCGGGTCACGGCGGTCAGCAACTCGCGCTTGGTGTGCGGGTCGGCGTCGATCTGCGCCAGCAACTCGAATGCAAAGAAGAAGCCCACGTCGCCGGCGCACAGCGCCATGCTGCGCCCGACGTGGGCCGCCTCCGCGGCGTCCCACGAGCCGGCGCGCCGTGCGTAGCGCACGTGCCACGCCGGCATGCCGCGCCTGGTATCGCTGCGATCGATGATGTCGTCGTGGATCAGCACGGCGGAGTGCAGCAGTTCCAGCGCCGCCGCGCAGCGCAGTACATCGGTGGACAACGGGCCGGACCCACCCATCCGGAATGCCAGCACCACCAGCGCCGCGCGCATCATCTTGCCGCGGCACACGTACTCGGCGAAGCGGTCGGCCACCTCGCCGGCCCCGTCGGCGTGCTTGCCGGCCAGGAACTCGCTCACGAACCGCTCCACCGCCTGCCGGTCCCGTGCTCCGAACGGGGATGGCGGGCGCGGCGTCCCGCGGCTCGGTCCGGTGCTCGGTCCGGAGCGGGGGGGAGCGGTAACCAGCGTGGCGTCCCGCACTAGCTGCTACCGATGCAGCGCGTACACGCGGTAGCCGTCGTCGCGAATACGTTCCAGGTAGAAGGAGTCGCGTGGAATCCCGCTCGCCGCGGCGTGACTCGGCGTGCGGTAGCCGGCCTGCTCGCCGTCGCCGGCGACCCAGCGGTCGTAGTCGTCCGACGGCGCCTCCTGCGCGTGATTCAGCGCCGAATCCATGTCCCAGCGGCGGATCACCTCCGGGGCACGCTCCGCCACCCGGCCGCTCAGCGCCACGGCGGTGTTGCCCGATCCGTACGACAGCATCAGCAGGCGCTCGCCGACCATGCGGTCGCCGCGCCGCTGGCAGCGCCGGTTGAGCAGCGAGGCGAGGCTCAGGAACACCGAACCCGAGTACAGGTTGCCGACGATGGCGGCGGGTCGGATCGAAGCGTCGAAGTCGCGTTCGGCGAGATAGCGGTTGATCCCGGGGCCGGAGAGTCCCAGGTAGCGGGCGACCAGGGAACCCATCAACTCCAGCGGCAGGTGATGGTAGGGCGCGTGAAAGGCAAACAGGTCGGTTTCCCGCAGCACCTCGGCGGGCGACATGCCGACGCGCCGGCAGTGGTCCAGGAACGCGTCCTCGATCGTCTCCTTGTAGCAGTTGATCGAGTACGAACCGCGCACCCGTGGGGTGATGGCGCCGACCGGACGGAAAAAGTCGTCCACGTCGCGGGAGGCGTAGCCGGTGCTGGCCACGTCCAGCTCCACCAGGCCGCAGCCGCGTTCGGCGATCATGGCGACGGCGCCGGCGCCCTGGGTGATCTCGGCGCTGGTGCCGGGGGCGTAGCGCGCCACGTCGGTGCAGATCACCAGGCCGCGCTCGGTCCGTACCGGGCTCAGCGACAGCAGTGCGCCCACCCCGAGCAGCGAGTAGGTGCCGCCCGCGCAGGCGTGCTGGGTCTGAAAGGTGGCGATCGAGTTGGAGATGGGAAAGCCGGCTGCGCGCAGCATGCCGCCCACGTGGGCCGCGATCGGCTTCGCGAGGTCGGTGGCCGACTCGGTGCCCACCGCGATGTAGCGCAGGCTGGCGATGGCGCCGTCGTTCATGCGCGACAGCACCTGCATCGCGGCCTGCGCCGCCATGGTGACCGCATCCTCCCAGAAGTGCGGAAAGCGCACCGAGATCTGGCCGGTCTTGTGGATGGCTCGATCCAGGATGCGCTGAATGGTGGGATTGGACAGCGCGTAGCGTTCCAACAGGCGGCTCAAGCGCATGATCAACTTGGGGATGTAGACGGCCATGTCGCCGATTCCGGTATTCATGTGCGCTTCCTCCACGCTCTCTATTCGCCTCCGCCGGGGTGTTCGGCGGAATACTGTATGCTCAATGTAGCGCGAATCCCTCCCAACCCGGCAACTTTCGCGCCGAGCGCCTCGATGTCCGCGCGCGGCATGGGTTCCGATGTTGCTACAGGGAACTCAGCCATCCGCCGTCCACGTACAGGATCTGGCCGGTGATGTAGTTTGCGCCGGCGGAGGCCAGGAACACCGCCGCCGCGCCGATGTCGGCCGGCGTTCCCCAGGTACCGAGCGGCGCTCGATCGCGTACCCAGGCGTCGAACGAGTCGTCCTCCCACAGCGGGCGCGTCATGTCGGTCTTGATGTACCCGGGGCCGATGGCGTTGACGTTGATGCCGTACGGCGCCCACTCGACCGCCAGCGCCTTGGTGAGCTGGCGGATGGCACCCTTGGACGCCGCGTAGGGGGCGTTCTGCGGCCGCGCCTGCTCGCTGAGCAGCGATGCGATGTTGATCACCTTGGCCGAACCGGCCGGCGCCGCGGCGCCGGTCACGTGCGCGATCCGGTCCCTGCCGAACGCTTGCGTCAGGCGGAACACGGCGGTCAGGTTGAGGTCGAGCACGAATTGCCAGTCCGCCGCGGCGAGATCGGCCGCGGGAGCGCGCCGCGTACTGCCGGCGTTGTTCACCAGGATGTCGACCGGACCGTCGGCGCGCACCCGCCGGTACAGGTCGTCGATGGCGCCGGTGTCGGTCAGATCGCACGGGTACGTTGCGGCCTCGCCCCCGCGCGCGACGATGCTGCCTTGCGCCGCCGCCAGCGCTTCCGGGTCGCGGCTTACCAGCGCGACCGCGGCCCCGGCGTCTGCCATCGCCGCGGCTACGCCGAGTCCGATGCCGCGGCTGCCGCCGCTGACCAGGGCGCGCCGGCCGGCAAGGGAGAAGGGGTTGGTGTCCGCCATGCGCCACTATCGCCCGCGCGCCGCCGCTCTCGCAAGGTGGCCGGCCGGGCGGGCGGGCGGTGCGGGCGGGCGCGCGTCGTCACGTCGCGGCAGCGACCGTCACGGGCACCCGGTGCACGACGTTGCCGAGGTAGCCTTTCGGATTCCAGGGCTGGCGGAACGGCTGCGCGTCGCCGGTGTGGTCGAACGCGCGCGCCCAGATCTCGTAGTAGCCCCGGTTCCGGAACGCCACCTCGGCCTGCCAGTGGTACCAGGCGTAGCGGTTGGCGGGAGCGGCCAAGAGCGCCTCCTGCCAGGTGATGCCGAAGTCGGTGGACACGGCCACGCGCATCACTTCATTGTCGCCGGCCCAGGCATGGCCGCCCACCTGCAGCGTCTCGCCCTGCGCCACCTCGTGTCCGGCGCGCGGCCGGGTAATGAGCGACTTGACCACCCACGCGGTGGCGATGCGCATCTCGCCGGCGGCCGGCGTGGCGCCCGGCGCGACCGGATAGGCCGGCACCCGGTAGGAGTAGCCGCTCATCTTGGCGGAGTCGTGCACGCGGTCGCGCACCCACAGGCGGCTCAGCCACTTCTGCATGGCGCTCCCGATCCAGCCCGGCACCAGCAGGCGCGCCGGGAAGCCGTGCGCGGCCGGCAGCGGTGCGCCGTTCATGGCCAGCGCGATCAGCGTGTGCTCGTCCATCGCCTTGCCGATCGGGATGCCGCGCGAGAACGGCTCGCCGCCGTCGAGCGGCGCATCCTCGCCGAACGCCGCGACGTAGACGGCGCCGTCGCGCACGCCGGCCAGATCCAGCACGTCACGCAGCCGCACCCCGGTCCACTCGCTGCACGCAACGGCGCCCCGGAGCCACTGCGTCCCGCCCACCGGCGGCGTGAACAGGCTTCTGCCGTTGCCGGCACACTCCAGCACCGCCTGCATCGTGACCTGCGGCAGGCACAGCAGGTCTTCCAGCGTCAGCGCCAGGGAGTGGCGTACTTCGCCGTCGACGCGCAGTGCCCACCCGCTCAGATCCTTGCTGCGCGCACGCGCCGGCACGCCGCCGTTGTTGCGCACGAAGTGGCGCGCGGTCGGCGTGACCGGGTCGTCGAGCAGGTGGGGCGGGAACTCGCCGTTGAACGGCTGCTCGCCGTGGACGATCATGCCCGGCTTCGGCAGCGGCGAATCCGCGATGCTGTGCCAGGCGCTCGGCAGCAGGCCGCGCCCGAACAGGCCGCGTGCGGCCGCCCGCGGCCCGGCGCCGAACATCGTCAGCGCCAGCACCGCGCCCTTGCCGGCGGCGGCCAGAAACTGCCGCCGCGAGGTGCCGGCCTCGTGCGCGCCGCCGCCGCTGCTTGCCCGCATGGCCGCCGCGTCCGGCTACGAAGGGCCGTGCAGGATCTCGCTGACTTCCAGGGGATTGCCGGTCAGTTCGCGATTGGCCTGCTCCAGCATCGCGCGGCTCGACACCACGCACACCGGTGCGTGCGCCAGGCCGCTGGCGAGCAATCGCTGCAGGGCGGCCTTGACCGCTCCGGGCGAGACGCTCTTGAGCTGTTCGTGGCGGGCATCACGCATCTCCGACGTGATGCCCGCCAGGTGGCGCTGCAGGGCGAGCCCGGTAGCGGGCCGCGGCCGCAGCGGGGTGAAGCCACGCTTGGCGACCGCGATGATCGCGCGCCCGATCTCCTCCTCGCTCCACGCCGCCGCGTCCACGTACTCGCGCGAGCGCGCGAACACGTCGAGCGTGCGCACAATGTGCGGATCACGGTAGGAGCCGAATGCGGCCGACCCGCCGACCGCGTCGTACCGGAACCAGGCGCCATAGGCGTTGCCCTTGAAACGGATCTCCGGAAGGATCCAGTCCAGGTTCACGATGTGCGCCCCCACCTGCAGCGGTACCGCGTCCGGCTGCGAGAGGTGCGGCGCGTCGAACAACTGCGCGCAGTAGGCGACGTCCATCTGCGCCGCCAGCCCCTCGCGCGGCGGCGTTGCAAACGGCGTGAATCCGAGGTCGGCGTCAGTGACCGGCTGCGCGCGCATCCGGCCGCTCCAGTCGGCCAGCGCCGCCGCTGTCAGGCCGGCGCCGCGCTCGGTGCCGGTATGACTCACCGTGAGCCGGTCGCGCACCAGCAGGAAGTCGCGGATCCGCTCGATGCGCTCCATCAGTCCGTCGCGGTGCGCGTCGAAGTCCGCTGACAGCTCCTCGCACAGGGCCAGTTGCGGCAGTCCGTGGGCGATTTCCGCCAGGTGTCCGGCCAGGTCGAGGCCGCGCCCGGCGTGCAGGCCGGCGGTGCGGGCGCCGCCGCGCACCAGGCCGGTGCGGTAGTGCATGCGCTCCTGGATCAGGACTTCGCGCAGCCGCCCGCCGTCGCGCGGGTCGACGCCGAACACCAGGCTGCCGAGCAGCGACAGGGCCTCTTCCATCTGGTCGTCGAGCGCCTTCAGGCTGAACCGTACCCCGCGCAACGTGCGCTCGGCGTGCACGCCGTGGTGGGAGAGCGACAGCGACGCGCGCACGCCGCCGGTGGCCGCCGCCTTGCGGCGTGCGATCGCCTCGTAATCGGCCCCGGCGACGCCCAGTTTCTCGGTCGCTTCGAGGTAGCGTGGCAGATAGGGCCACAGCTCCGCCGGCAGGCCGGTCAGGTCGAAGTCGACCACCAGGTAGTTCACGCCGTTGGCAAACAGGTCATTGCGCAGCAGGGTAACGCCGGCCACGTCGCGCACTTCCGTGTCGACGTGCTGCAGCGCGGCCGGCAGGTCCGAAACCTGGAGCTGCGGCAGGCTGGCCAGTTGCGCCGCGGTGTTGGGAGTGCTGTTGAGCTGTTCCAGCTCCGCCGCGGCCGCCCCGGCGGCGGCGATCTGGTCCTCCGTCATGGTGCTCTCGATGCCCTGTACTCGCGCGAGCAGCCGCTCGTCGAGCTCGCCCTGCAGCCCGCGGTCGGGGCTCATCACCACGTTCAGGCGGTGCGGGTTGTCGATTAGCCGTTCGCGCAGCAGCCGTGCGAACAGGTCCGGTTCGCGCTGCCAGCGTTCCCGGCAGGTGCCCAGGTGGGTGCCGAGGCGCAGGAAGCGCAACGGGTCGGCGCCGTAGATCCAGCTTCCCACCACCCGGAACAGGGTGTGCAGGGGGAACATCGGCTGCACTTCCAGGTACTCGAACGCCGCCTGCCGGAACGCGGTTTCCACCATCTCCGCGTTGATGCCGCCGGCGGCGATGTCGCGCAGGGTGGTGTCGACCAGGTCGGCGAACCGGTCGGCGCGATCGGTCTCGCTGCCGCGGATGCCGATCACGAAGGTGGCCTCGCGCCCCACCGACGAACTCCCGGAGTAGGTCAGGTCGGCGCCGAGCCGCGACGCCACCACCGCCTTGCGCAGCGGCGCCGCCTCGTTGCCGGCGAGAATCAGCGACAACACACGCATCAGCGCGGCATCCACGGGATCGAGCGCATCGCCGGTGAGCCACGCGTTGACCAGGTAGGTGCGCTCGGCGTCCGGCTCGTTGGCTCCGATAGGGTAGCGCTCGCGCAGCGCGCGGGGGGCAGCCCAGCGGCCTTGGCGGACCGGGTCGAACCGCTCGCCGGAGACGCCGGCGGGCCAGGCCACCTTGCGGCGCGCGAAGTCCCCGAGCCGGCGGTCGAGGAAGCCGCAGTAGTCGGCGGTGGCGATGTCGCCGTACGCGAAGAAGTAGGCGTTGCTCGGGTGGTAGTAGTTGGCGTGGAAGCGGCGGAACACGTCGTAGCTGAGGTCCGGGATCGCATTCGGTGTGCCGCCGCTCTCGTGCGCGTAGATGGTGTCCGGCAGCAGGCCGTGGTTGAGCAGCCGCGCCAGGCTGGCGTCGGGATCGGAGAAGGCGCCCTTCATCTCGTTGTACACGATGCCGCTTATCGCCAGCCTGCTGCCGCCGCTCGCGCCGCCGTTGCCGGCGCCAGCGCCGTTGCCGTGGTCGTCGGCCGGCGCCAGGTGGTGGCCTTCGCGGCGGAAGGTCTGCTCGGTCAGCAGCGGGTGAAAGACCGCGTCGAAGTACACCTCGGCCAGGTTGAACAGGTCCTTGGGCACGTTGCTCGCCACCGGATAGTAGGTGGCGTCCTCGCCGGTCATCGCGTTGATGAAGGTGGCCATGCTCATCTTGATCATCTCGAAGAACGGTTCGCGCACCGGGAAGCGGCGCGAGCCGGCCAACACGCAGTGCTCGAGGATATGCGGCACGCCGGTGTCGTCGGACGAGGGGGTCGGAAAGGTAACCGAGAACAGGTTCTCGGGATCGTCGGTGTGCAGGTGCAGCAACCGGGCGCCGCTGCCGGGATGTTCGAGCAGGTAGGCGACGGAGCGGACCTCCGGCACCTCGGTGGCGCCGTGCACCACGAAGCCGTGCAACTCGGCGCCGGGCGTGAGTGCGATCGCAGGTGTTCGTGACATGATGGTGTTGCCCTTACGGTAGTCTCTTGCCGCGCGTTTAGGCAACGGAAAGGCGGTCGCCGCGGCCGCGGGTGCCCTCGGTGTGCGCGCGGGGCGCGCGCACACCGGCGGCGTCAGCCGTCGGGATCGACGGCAACGATGCTCGGCAGTTGGCGCAGCGCGCCGCCGGCGTCGAGGCCGTAGCCGGCCACCCACACGTCCGGGATGCGGAACCCGACCAGGTCCGGCGCGGCCTTGGCTCGCTGCGCCAGCGTTTCCGGCGACGGGTCGCCGAGCTGCTTGTCCAGCAGGACGCACACCTGCACGTTGCGCACTCCCCACGCGGCCATCCGGTCACGCAACGCGCACAGCGTAAAGCCGTGATCCAGGATGTCGTCCACGAGCAGCATGGAGCGGCCAACCACGTCGGCGGGTTGCAGGTCGATCTGCACGCGGCGCTGGTCGCCGTCGGCGCCGAGCGATTCGCCGTAGGTGCTGGTCTTGGCGAATTCGAAACGCACGTCGAGTGTGCTGACGGCGCCGAGGGCGCGGGCGAGGTCGGCCGCGAACATGAACGCCCCGTTGAGCACCGGGGTTATGACCAGCTCGCCGTCGGGCGGATGGTGGCTGGCCAACTCGCGCGCCATGTCGGTGATGCGCCGCTGCAGCGCCTGCGCCGGAATCAGTACCCGCGACACGCGCCCGCGGAACCGCGGCGGCAGGCGCGAGGGAGCGGCGGGTGGGCCTGCATGGTTGCCGTCCGCCCCCTGCCGGGCAAGGCCGTGCTCGGGGACAATCACCGGCCCGCTCATGCGCATCGCCGGATCGCTCCCGCCGGCCTGTACCGCGGGTGCGGGATCGGTCATCGGTCGCGCTCCGCCCCGTCCGCCCCGTCGGCCTCGTCCGGATGGCCGCAGGCGAGCACGCCGGCCGCGACCACGTCGCCGAATTCGGCGGTGGGAGCGCCAGGCTAACTGGCTGATGATAGGAGGTGAGAGTCCTCTGGAGAGAAGGA
>JAPPGB010000115.1 GCA_028821475.1 Spirochaetaceae bacterium | reverse complement strand
GCATCCGGCGAGCCGCGCGCGCGCCGGCCGTCACGCGCACGCTCCGGCCGGCGGCGGTTCCGGCGCTGAGCCACGTGCCGGACTTGCCCGCCAACCCGACGCCGCGACCAGGCCGCGCGGGACAGCGGACGAGCGCCCGGCGGAAGAAGCGCCCGCGCATGGCGGCTCGGTGCTGGTGGTGAGCGCCGACATCGCCAGGCTGGAACAGGAGTTCGTGGAACAGGTGTACGCCGGCAAGCGGGCAGATCCCGCGGCGTCGGTGCTGGTGGTGGTCGGCTCCCACCTGCAGCACATTTATCTGCGCCGGCTGCTGGCCCGCTCGCTGACCGCGGTGGCCAACGTCCGATTCGTGACGCTGATGGATCTGGCCGGTGAACTGGCCTTGACGCGCGAAGCCGAACGCCCGACCGGCGAACACGCTGCCCTGCCGCTGCCTGACGGCGCCCACGTCCCGCTGCTGGAGCACGTGGTGGCGCAGCGCCGCTCGCGGGCCGACGGCGACCGGGCGCACGGTCTCGCGGATGCCGGCATGGTGCACTCCGTGGTTGCCACCATCCGCGATCTGCGCGAGGGAGCGATCGACCCACGGTTGGTCGCAAGCGCCTCGCAGCGGCCGTGGCTGCGTACGCTGGCGGGGATGGTACGGGACTACCAGGCGGCGCTGGCGCCGTTCGCGGACGCCACCTCGCGGGTGGCGCAGGCGGCCGCGGCCACACCGGCGCAGGCGGCAGCCGCCGTGCAGCACGCGGCGCCCGGCGCGCGCGAAGTCCTGGTATATGGCATCTACGACGCCAACGCGCTGCAGTTCGGCATGCTCGGCGCGCTGTCGCGGGCACTGCCGACACGGCTGTTCCTGCCCTGGCACACGAGCACCGAGCCATTCGCGTTCGTCGCCGAGACCGTCGACCGGCTGCGCGAGCGCGGCCTGCGGCTGCAGACTCTGGACGCCGGCACTTCCGCGCGCGCACGGCACGCAACGCGCGCCGTTTTCTCCTGCGCCGACCGCCAAGCGGAGACGGAAGAGACCGTACGCCGCGTACTGGAGGACCTCGCCGGGGGCGTGCCGGCGGCGGAAATCGCCATCCTGCACCGCATGGACCCGATCTACGACGAGCTGATCTGCGGGGTGCTCGACCGCGCCGCGGTGCCCCACTACCGCTCCGCCGGACAGCCGGTGCGGCGCACGGTGGTGGGCCGCGCCGCTCTCATCCTGCTGCAACTGCTCTACGCCGAGCCGCATCGCGGCACGCTGTTGGAGCTGCTCTCGCTGCCGGGACTCGACCTCTCCTGGATCGAGACCGCGGCCGAGGACGCGGCGCTGACGCCACGCCCCGCCCGTTGGGAAGCGCTGAGCAAGGAACTGGGACTCGTCAAGGGGTGGGAGGAATTCGAGTCGGTGCTCGCTTTCCACCTGGAACATGGCGCGCGCGGCGACGCCGACGAGCGCGCCGCCGAGTCGGTGGCCGCGGCGCGCCAACTGCAGTCGGTGGTGCGTTGCCTGGCCGGTGCCGCCGAACAGGTTCCCGTCGCGGACCGGTGGACCACCCACGCCGACCGTTTCCTGGACCTGTTGCGGCGGTTCATGCCGGCGCAAGCGGACACGCTGGCATGGGATGCACTCGCCCACCGCATTCGCGCGCTTGCCGTTCTGGACCGGGCGGCGACGCTCAGCGGGACGGTGGCCGCCACCCCGGAGCGGTTCCGCCAGGCCGCCGAGACCGCCATTCGCCAGGCGATCGTGTCGGGCGGCTACTTCCAGCGCAGCGGCGTGTTCGTCGGCAACGTGATGAGCGCGCGGCTGGTGCGCTTTCGCCGCGTGTACGTCACCGGCTGTGCCGAACGCACGTTTCCGCCGGTGATCCGCCAGGATCCGCTGCTGCTGGACGCAGAACGGGATCACATCAACCGCCACGCGGCGCACGGCAGCTACCTGCCGCTCAAGGGACGCCGGCTCGACGAGGAGCGCCTGCTGTTCGAGTTGGCCTGCCAAGCCGCCACCGAGCGGCTCACTCTCTCCTATCCGCGGCGCGGTACCAGTTCGACCAACGTGCGCCTGCCGTCGAGCTTCCTGCTGGAGGAGGTGGGCGACCTGGCCGGCGGTTTCCTGTCCGCCGAGACGCTGGAGCGCAGCGCCGGCCTCTGGTACCAGCGCATGGTGGCGCGGGTCGGCTTCGACGGCGATGGCGTCAACGGCGCCCTACGCGCGCTCGACGACTCCGATCTGCGCTGGCACGTACTGGAACAGGGCGGCAAGGGCGCGGTGCCGGCCATCGAGCGGATCTGGCCCGCCATCGACGCGGTACGCGCCCACCAGGCGGCACGCCGCACGCGCAACTTCGGTGCATTCGACGGCATTGTGCCGGCGGAGCTGGTCGCCGCCAACGGCATCCTGGACCGCGACCTGACCGCCACCGCGCTGGAGAACTTCGCGGTGTGCCCGTATCGGTTCTTCCTGTCGCGGGTGCTGCAGGTGCGCTCCCGCGGCGAACCGGAGCAGACCCTGGAGATCGCGCCGCTGCAACGCGGCAACCTGGTGCATGCGATCCTCGACGAGCTGGTGCAACAGTTTCTGGCCGGCGATGAACCGTGGGCCCAGTTCATCGCCGGCGCCGACGAGGCGTTGCGCGAGATCATGGAGCGGCGCTTCGCCGAGTTGCCGGCGGGAGTCACCGGCCTGCCGCTGTCGTGGAACCTGATCCGTGACCAGGTGACGGAGGAACTGGCCGCGTACGTGGATGAAGAGCGCAGCCGGGCGACGCGGACGCGGGCCGGCTCGGATGGGGATGCCGGCGGCGGCTGGCAGCCGGTAGCCGCCGAGCGGGTGTTCACGGGAGTGCCGATTGCCGCGGGCCGGCGCGGCCTGAGTTTCTCGGGCCGCATCGACCGCATCGACCGCATCGACCGCTCGCGCGGCGCCCTGCGGATCATCGACTACAAGACCGGCGCGGCTGCCCGCGAGACCGCGGACGGCTACCGCGAGGGCCGCTCCCTGCAGCTCGCGGTCTACCTGCACGCCGCCGCCCACCTGTACCGGAGCGGCCTCGACGCCGGCAGTGCCGAATTGCACTACGTCAGCGAACGCGCCGCCTACCGCCGCCTGGCACTTGCCGGCGCGCAGCTCGCCGCCGACCCGCGCTTTGCCGAGGTGCTGGCGGCCATGGCCGAGGCGATCGCCTCCGGCGCGTTCTTCTACCAGCCGGGCGAACGCCGCGTGCACTGCCGGCTGTGCGACTACCACGACGTATGCCACACGCGCGTCGCCGACTACGCCAAGCGCAAGGTGGACGGGAGCAGCGCGATCATGGCGCCGTTCCAAGCTATCGCGGCGCCGCCGGGCACCGCTCCCGGGCGGAGACGGCAGCCGTGACACGCAAGCCAAGCCACCGGGCCGCGGGCTCGTCACCGGCCCCACCCGATCCCGAACGCGCAACCGGCAACGGGCCGGGGCGACCGGTCGACCACGAAATCCGCGCCGCCGCCACCGGGGATCTGGACACCAGCTTCTTCCTGGAAGCGGGCGCCGGTACCGGCAAGACGCGCATTCTGGTCGAGCGCGTGGTCGAGATCGTGCGCCGCGGAGCGGCCGAAATTCGGCAGGTGGTGGTGATCACGTTCACCGAAAAGGCGGCCGGCGAACTGCGCGCGCGGATCCGGGACAGCCTGCACGCTGAGATCGAACATGCCGCCGAGCCGCACCGCTCCCGCTGCCGTGCCGCCCTGCGTGACCTTGTGAGTGCTCACATTGAAACCATCCACGCGTTCGCATCCAGCCTGTTACGCGAGTTTCCCCTCGAGGCGGGTGTCAATCCCGGATTTCAGCAGCTCGACGAGGTGGCCAGCCGGGTCGACTTCCAGGAGCAGTGGGACGACTGGATCTGGAACGTCGAAGGGCCCCGCCTGGCCGCCGTCGAGTACTGCTTACGCCTAGGCATGTCGCTCGACACCGTCCACGAGGTGGCCGGTATCCTGGACCGTCACCGCGAACTGCGGTTGTCCGGCGCGGCCGCGCGCCGCCCGGACGCCGCGCGCGTCCTGCGGCGCATGCAGGATCTGCGCACCGCGGGCGACCGCTTGGCCGAGGCCTGCACCCGGGCCCACGACCGCGGCCTGTCCAGTTTCCGCACGTTGCGCGATCAATTGATTGCGGTGGAACAACTTGCCCGTAGCGCACCGGGTCCTCGCCGGAGCGTCCTCATCGAGGCGGCGCTGCATGCGGTGTGGTTTCGGCCGGCGCAGGGGAACCGCCGCAACTGGCGCTCGGAGGAGGCGCTCGAGGAGATGCGCGCACTGCAGCGGGAGGCCCGCGACCAGCTCGCGCGCTACCAGGCCCGGCTCAACGACGATGCCCTGCACCGCCTCGCCGGTGCGCTGACCGTGTTCGTCAGGAACGCGGCGGCCGAACGGCGGCGTGCCGGCAAACTCAACTTCGACGACCTGTTGATCGAGGCGCGGGCACTGGTTGCAGGCAACGCTGCCGTGCGCGCCGCGCTGCGCGACCGGTACCGCTTTCTCCTGGTCGACGAATTCCAGGACACCGACCCGTTGCAGGCCGAGATGGTGTTTCTGCTCGCTGCCGACGAACCAACCGCAGCGCCCGCGAGCCCCCGCCCCTCCTGGCAGGAGGTGGCGCTGCGGCCGGGCAAACTGTTCATCGTGGGCGATCCGAAGCAGTCGATTTACCGCTTTCGGCGTGCCGACATCGACACCTACCTGCGCGCCAAGGAGGTGTTTCGGCGCCAGCCGGATGGGCAGGCGCGGATCGCCACGGTGTCGCAGAACTTCCGCTCGGTGCCGGAAATCACCGACTGGGTGAACGCCACGTTCGCCGCCGTGCTCAGGCCCAGCGCCCAGTTTCCCGGCGCCCAACCGGCCTACCGGCCCATCCACGCCTACCGCGATGCGGCGGGACACCCGCGGGTCAGGCTGATGTATCCCGCCGCCGACCTGCATGACACCAAGCTCGCCGAGCTGCGCCGTGACGAGGCCGCCGCCGTGACGCGCCTGATCGCGGACCTGGTTGGCAACCCGAGTTGGCAGATCGCCGCGGAGGACAGCGCCGCCGGCGTGCGCTCCATCGCCCTGCGCGACATCTGCATCCTGGTGGAGACCCGCACCGCGGTGGAGGTATACACCGAGGCGTTGGCCGGCCACGGCGTGCCCTACATCGTCGACGGTGGGCGCGACTTCTTTCAGCACCAGGAGATCAACGACGTGGCCTCGATCCTGCGCGCGGTCGACGACCCGAGCGACCAGGTCTCGCTGGTGGCGGCGTTGAAGTCGGCGGCGTTCTGCTGCTCCGACGTCGACCTGCTGCAGCACCGCATCGCGGGCGGCCGCTTCAGTCTGCTGGGCCGGACGTTTCCCGACACCCCCGTGGGCCGGGGCCTGCGCCAACTGGCAGCGCTGTATGAGACCAAGAACCGTGTGACGCTGCCGTTTCTGGTCGACCGCGCGATCCGCGCCAATTTCCTGGCGGAACCGCTGTTGATCACCAGCCGAGACCGGCAACGCGTTGCCAACCTGCGCGCCATCGTCGACCGGGCCGCCGAATTCGCGGTGGGCGAGACCGACGCGCTGCGTCCGTTCGTACGCTGGCTCACCGCCCGCCAAGGCGACCCCGGCGGCGAACGGGACCTGCACCTGGCGGAGACCGACGACGACGTGGTACGCGTCATGACCGTGCACGGCGCCAAGGGGCTGGAGTTCCCGGTGGTGATCCTGGCCAAGCTCAGCGCCGGCATCAACCATGGTGCGGCCCGCTCGGTAGTGGACCGCGACCGCGGCATGCTGGAGTTCGCGGTCGGCAACCGCGACAACCGATTCAGTACGCCGGGGTTCGCGGCCGCCGCGGCCCGCGAGCAAGCCTACGGCCACGCTGAGCAGGCGCGCCTACTGTACGTGGCCGCTACCCGCGCGCGTGACCTGCTGGTGGTGTCGGCGTTCCGGTCCGAAGAACACCCCGGCATGTTCGTGCACCTTCCCGACCTGCCCTCCTGGGTGTCGGTGTTCGACGGCGGCTTGCGCAACGCGCCGGCGGGGGCGCGCGCAATCCTCGACACCGACCTCCCGGAAGCGCGGCGACCGGCGCAGCCGGCCCCGGCCCGCTTTCCGGTCGACCTCTCCGACCAATGGCGGCAGCACCACGCGCGCCGCACCGCGCACCTGGAGCAGGGGCCGCGGTATACCACCCCGTCGATGCTGGCCGCCGAGGCGCACAAGGAGCCGCGCGAAACCGAGCCGCCCGACCGCAGTGCGCCAGAGAAGGACCTGGACCGTTTCGGGGATGCCGACCGAGCACTCGGTACGGCAGATGGCGCGGCGGGGGTTGCCTTCGTCGGTTCATCGGCCGGCCTGCGACGCGGCTCGCTGGTGCACGAGGTGCTGTACCGCTGCGCGCTCGGCGACGAAGCGGACGCCGCGGCGTGGGCGCGGCGTCTCGCCGGTGAGCAAGGCGTGCCGGAACTCGCAGACGAGGTGAAGCGCCACGCCGCCACCGTCATCAACAGCGCCGCCATGCTGCGCGTGAGGTCTGCCCGCCGAGTGCTGCGCGAACTGCCGGTTGCATGGTACGACGGGCGTGACGGCGGGGATGGGCGGTATGTGGAAGGGTTCGTGGACCTGGCATTCGAGGAAGCGGACGGCTGGGTGCTGGCCGACTACAAGACCGATGCCCTGCCCGCGGCAGGCCCGGACGGCGTACGCGCGCTGCAGGCACGCTACCGTCCCCAGTTGGATCAGTACCGCCGGGCCGTCGAGGCCGCCGGCATGCGGGTAGCCGGGTACGGCCTGTGGCTCACCACCACCGGCAAACTGCACCTCTGGTAAGTGAAGGTAGCGGAGAGGTGGAAACCTATGGGGCGACTGTTACTGTCCCACTCCAATTCAAGCAACACGCTGCAGGATCTTCCGACTGAATGATTCGTGCGATGCCAGAGACGAAATCATGTCACCGCCAACATCAGATAGTCGTGCGAGATCCAATCTCGGTATAGATGCCTGATCAGCAAAAACGAGAAGCGACTCGAATTGCAGGTCATTCCGGTGGAAGTAGGACAACATGATGGTCGTCAATCGTGCTTTGTCACGATTCGGAATACCATACAAGAAAAGAGGTGCTCCACCCTTGCTGTCGACACGGTAATCCACACGATAGGCTTCAGAATTGGGCACTTCCGGCTCGTAGTCTCGTTGAACCTTGGATTCATCTACCAAACTGAACAGAAGATCGGCTAAATCAGCATAAAACGTAGACGAAACGCTCGCACGTGAAAGTAGCGTTAGGTCATATACTTTCGTCAATGCTTGACCGAATGTGAAGATGGCTTGAGAAAGTTCTTCAGACACTCGCCATCGGGAGACAGCTTCGGGCGATATCGAACCTGCATCGGGGCCAGTTACGGACACATGGTGGATGAAGGGTACAGCCGCCCGTCTCGATCCAGTAGGGCACGGTTGTCATTCTGCTCATAGTATCGGCGGATCCGCATCAGGTGTACCCTGGGTTCTCGTGACGTGTACCGTGATCGGTGTTTCGGGCACACCCGACACACGGTCCCGCGCAGGTGCTGACATGACGGTGTCGCATCGAAACCGACACACACGGGGATTTGCGCGAGCGCATCCCTCGTGGTACGTATCGAGTCGTGTCCGCCCACCGCAACACGTTTCCCGTCAGCCGGGGCCGTCCGGTGCCGCTCGGCGCCACCGTGGTCGGCCAGAGCACTCAGTTTGCCCTGTTCAGCCGCCACGCCACCGCGGTGACCCTGCTGCTGTACGAGGACGCGGTGGCGGTGCGCGCGACAGCGGAGGTTGTGCTGGACCGCAACCACCATCGCACCGGGGACATCTGGCACGCCGAGGTTGCGGGCGTGGGCGCCGGCTGGTGCTACCTGTACCGGGTCGACGGGCCGTTTGCCCCGCGGCACGGCCATCGCTTCGACGCGCGCCGGCTGCTGTTCGACCCATACGCCAGGGCATTCACGGGCGCAGTGCCCGCACGGCAGCGCGCCGCCGAGCTGCCCGCTACCCCGCCGCGCTGCGTCGTGGTGGACGCCGCCTTCGACTGGGCGGACGACCGCCACCCGCGCCACCCGTTGCACCGCAGCATGATCTACGAGGTGCACGTGCGCGGCTTTACCGCCCATCCGAGCGCCGACGGCGCGCATCCCGGCACCTTCCTCGGCGTGTGCGAGCGGATCCCTCACCTGCGCTCGCTCGGCGTCACCGCGGTCGAACTGCTGCCCGTGCACGAGTCGGACGAGTACGCCCCCGGTGCGCAGCCGGACGCCGCGCCGCTGGTCAACTACTGGGCCTACAACCCGATCGGCCTGTTCGCCCCGAAGCGCCGCTACAGCGCGGAGGCCGCTCCCGGCGGGCAGGTCGTCGAGTTCAAGCACATGGTACGGGAGCTGCACGCGGCCGGGATCGAGGTATTTTTGGACATGGTGTTCAATCACACCCCCGAGGGCGACGCCGCCGGCCCCACCCTCTCCTACCGCGGCCTGGACAACAGCATCTACTACCTGCTCGACCCCGCCGACCGCAGCCGCTACCTCGACTTCACCGGCTGCCGCAACACCCTGAACTGCAATCACCCGGTGGTGCGGCGGATGATCATCGACTGCCTGCACTATTGGGTGGTGGAGATGCACGTCGACGGCTTTCGCTTCGACCTGGCGTCGGTGCTCGGGCGCGACCGCTCCGGCAACCTGAGCGCCAACACGCCGATCCTGGAGCAGATCGGTGAGGACCCGGTGCTGCGCGACACCAAGATCATCGCCGAGGCGTGGGACGCCTCCGGCGCCTACCAGGTCGGCAAGTTTCCGGGCGACCGTTGGGCGGAACTCAACGACCGCTTCCGCAACGACGTGCGCCGCTTCTGGCGCGGCGACGGCGCCGCCGCCGACCTCGCGACCCGGCTGGCGGGCAGCGCCGACCTGTACCAGGGCAACGGCCGCCGTCCCGCGCACAGCATCAACTTCATCACCTGCCACGACGGCTTCACTCTGCACGACCTGGTGAGCTACGCGGCCAAGCACAACCATGCCAACGGCGAGGGCAACCGCGACGGCAGCGACCACAACCTGAGCGCCAACTACGGCGTCGAGGGGCCCACCGACGATCCCGCGATCGGTGCGATCCGGCTGCGCCAGAGCAAGAACCTGCTGGCCACGCTGTTCCTGTCCCTCGGCACGCCGTTGCTGCTCGGCGGCGATGAACTGGCGCGCACCCAGCGCGGCAACAACAACGCCTACTGCCACGACAACGAGTTGTCGTGGTTCGACTGGACCCCCACCGCGCCCGGCGCCGAACTGAGCCGTTTCTGCCGCGCGCTGGCGGCGCTGCGTGCCGCCCACCCGGCCCTGCACCGCGACGCGTTCTACCCCGACCCTTCGCCGGGCGACGACGGCGTGCGCTGGTACGCGGCCGGCGGCGGCGCACCCGACTGGGAACGGGAGCGGTCCTGCCTGGCAGCCTGCCTGTCGAACGCCGCCGGCGACCTCTACCTGATGCTCAACGCAACCACCGGCGAACGCCCGTTCGCCGTCCCGGCGGCACCGCACGGCGGCGCCTGGCGGCGGCTGATCGACACCGCGCTGGCACCGCCGGACGACATCAGCCCGCTCAACGCGTGCCTGTTGATCACGCCCCAGGAGTCCTACAATGCAGCCGCGCGGTCGCTGGCACTGTTGGCGGCGTCACCGGACTTCGGGCGATAGCAGCCCGTGGCGGAACCGCTGATCGCGCACTACATCGCCGGCGAGGCTCGCCAGGTGACCCACTACTTTGATTGACGACCGGCAGGGGTGCGTGTTACTGTTTTTCATGGATATGGTATTCAGTTACCTAAATTCACCTCTAGTTATCGTTTTTCACGGGCTCACCCTCAGCGCCATCTGCCACGAAGGCACGAGAGTAGGACTGAAGAAGAAACACTAATTCAAGGAATTGGCTCAACAGCATCGTTTTTCACAGTCGGTTACGGTTTTTCGCGAACAACGCTTACCGGTTACCGCCACTCCGGCGGGCTACGCGGCGCTTATCGATGCATACGATCTGCGCGTGCCGCTACCGCGCACGTTGAGTGCCACCGGCGAGCGGCATCGGTTCCTGGCGCAGGCCGGCTGGCGGATCTATTCGCCGCGGCACGCTCCTCCGCCCAGCCTGGCAGGCCACCTGACCTTCGCTCTCAAACACGAGGGGCTCGATCTGGCCGTGCTCAAGCGGCTGTTCCTTGCCACCGGGCCCGCGCCGATCGAGGCTCTCGTCAGAGCCGCTCCTACCGGCGCCTACGCACGGCGCGTCTGGTTCCTGCACGAATGGCTTACCGGCAGAAGGCTTGATCTGCCGAACGCCGACCGCGGCGCCTATCCACTGGTCGTCGACCCGAAACTGCAGTTCCCCGCCGCCGCCGAGAATTCCACGCGCCATCGCGTCAAGAACAACCTGCCCGGTGTCCCCGAGTTTTGCCCGCTCGTGTCCCGCACCGAGCCCCTTGAACGCTTCATCGAGCTGGACCTGCCGTCAAGCGCACGCGAAGCCGCCGCCGCGGTGCCGCAGGATCTGATGGCGCGCGCCGCGGCGTTTCTGCTGCTCAAGGACTCCCAGGCGAGCTTCGTCATCGAAGGCGAACGCCCCCCGCAAGACCGCATCCAGCGCTGGGGCCGCGCGATCGGTCAAGCGGGCACGCAGCCGCTGAACCTCGACGAACTGCTTCGACTGCAGGAGATCGTGATCGGCGATGCGCGCTTCGTGGAACTCGGTCTCAGGAACGAAGGAGGATTCGTCGGCGAGTGGGATCGGGACACCCGACAGCCAATCCCGGACCACGTAAGCGCGAGGCCGGAGGACCTGTCGGATCTCGTCGACGGCCTGATCGCCTTCGACCAGAAGGCGGCACGGGAACTCGATCCGGTGCTGGCCGCTGCGGTACTGGCATTCGGATTCGTCTACATCCATCCTTTCGAGGACGGCAACGGCAGAATACACCGCTACCTGATCCACCACGTCCTGGCCGCGCGGGGCTTCAACCCTCTCGGCGTCACGTTTCCCGTCTCGGCTGCGATTCTGGACAGAATCCGCGAGTACCGCACGACACTGGAGGACTACTCGAAGAGACTGTTGCCGGTAGTCGATTGGAAACCGACCGAACTCGGCAACGTGACCGTGCTGAACGACACGGCCGACTTCTACCGGTTCTTCGATGCCACGGCGCACGCGGAATTCTTGTACGGGTGCGTGCGGCACACCATCGAGCACGACCTGCCGGAGGAAACCACGTATCTACAACAGTACGATGCTTTCGACACAGGGGTGAACTTGATCGTCGACATGCCGGAACGTCTGTCCAACCTCCTGTTCCGGTTTCTGCGCCAGAACGGCGGCAGACTGTCCCACCGCGGACGGACGAGGGAATTCGCACGGCTGACCGATGAAGAGGTCAACCGGGTCGAGGCGCTCTTCCGGGATACGTTCGGCGATGACGCACGTGCCACCACCCAGGAGGGAGGCAACTCATGACGCAAGCGACGGTGTCGTCCCGCCGACCGGCACGCTGCCCATCGCCATGGCGGGATACCGCGGCTGCCATCGACGCCCGCCTCGTGCGCCGGCTGATTGCCGAGCAGTTTCCCCGGTACCGTGCGTTGCCGGTGGCCGCCGTCGTCCCCGGCGGCCATGACAATCGCACGTTCCGGGTTGGCGACTCGCTGTGCGCGCGCCTGCCGAGCGCGAGCCGCTACGCTTCCCGCCCGCTGATCGAGCATGCGTGCCTGCCGCGGCTGGCGGGCCACCTGCCCCTGCCGATCCCGCACCCGGTCGCGCTGGGAGCGCCGGGTGCGGGCTACCTATGGCATTGGACGCTGAACCGATGGATCCGGGGCAAGCCGGCCACGCGGGCGAACATCCGCGACCTGAGCGGCTTTGCCCGCCGGCTGGCGAGCTTTCTGAGCGCGCTGCAGGGTGTGGACACCGCCGGCGCACCCGCACCGGGTCCGGAGAACTTCTACCGCGGAGGCAATCTCTCCACCTATGCCGCCGATACCGACCGACTGCTGGATCGCTGCCGCGGCCGCGTCGACCACCACGCGGCGCTGGAAACGTGGCTCCTGGCCCTGGAATCGCGCTGGCAGGCAGATCCGGTGTGGGTGCATGGAGACATCGCGCCCGGTAACCTGTTGGTGCGGGATGGACAACTGCATGCGGTGATCGACTTCGGCCAGTTGGCGGCGGGCGATCCGGCGTGCGATCTGACGGTGGCCTGGACCCTGCTGGACCAACGCAGCAGAACTGTCTTCCGCGCGCAGCTACAACCCGACGAGCTCACTTGGCGGCGGGCGCGCGGCTGGGCGCTGTGGAAGCAGCTCCTCGCCCTGGACGCAGCCGAGTCAGCCGAGTCCCGAAGTGCGCAACGAGCCAGGCGGGCAGTCCGCGCGATCCGGGAGATCACGACGCCGCCAGGCCGCTGGTGTTGACGGCGGGCGGTTCGGAGGCGGTCAGCGGTAGGGATCGGCGGCGTCGCGGGCGCCGTCGCCGAGGAAGTTGAACGCCAGCACGGTGATGATGATGAACACGCCGGGCAGCAGCAGCCACGGGTACAGCGCCACGGTGCGTACGTTCTGGGCGTCCTGAAGCAGCACGCCCCAACTCACCGCAGGCGGCTTCAGGCCAACGAGGGCAACGGGCCGCCGCACCCGGCGCACCCGGTCTCGTGGGCTCCCGCGTGCCCGAGAGCGTAGCACGTGCCACCACCGGAGCTGCTGTCGAGCGAGCACCGCGGCGGCGGAGTGCCCTCCGTTCGGTCTACTCTACCGGGCGCCCGCCAGCCACTGGACTTCGTAGGGACCGAGCGTCAGTTCCCACGTCGCTCCGATCGGACGCGCCGGTGCGCTGCCGGTGATGAGCTCGACCACCGCGCTACGGCCCGAGAACAGGGCGGCGTCCAGCGCAACCCGCTGCGCGGCAGCGGACACGCTGGTCAAAGCAACCACGCGGCGCGCGCCGCCGTCCGCGACCAGCGCCACCACGGCAGGCGGCGTGTCGAGCACCTGCAGGGGTGGTCCGCCGGGTGCGAACGCCGCCTCGCCCGCGCGCACCGCGATCAGGCGCAGGAGCCGCTCCAGCACCTGTCGCATCCGGCTTCCGCGGTCGTCCAGTTCCGCGTACAGTGCCGCCTCGTCGAACTGCTCGCGGTTGATCGAGCGGTTCTCGTCCAGGTGGTCGGGGTCGAGCCGGTTGGGAACGCCCAGCAGGCCGTTGACGTAGAACGCCGGCACGCCGCGCAGGGTCAGGCCGAGCGCCGCGCACGCCACGTAGCGGTCCACCTGGAGCTGCAGCGGCTCATCGGCGTGCGCGCGGTTGATCAGGCTCCACGGAGTGGCGCACAGCTCGTAGATGATGCGGCCGCCGCCCGGCTGCCTGGAGTAGTTGGGCAGCGCGCCGTGGCCGGCGACCATATCCCGCACCATGCGTTCCAGGTCGGCGTCGGGCAGCAGGCCGAGCACCGGCTTGCGGCCCATGCCATCGTGGCTCCCGTACACCGTAATGAACTGCCGGCCCCCGAATTGCTCCAGGGTGCCGAGCCAGCGCTTGTAGTGGCTCGCGTCGCCCGACAGGAGTGCGTGCACCGCCAGCGGAAAGTGTGCGAACTGGTACACCAGGTCGCTCTCCACTCCCGCTTCCGCGCTGCCCAGGTAGGGCAGAATGGTGTCCTGCGGCTCGTTCACTTCGGCCACGCTCACCAGGTCCGCTCGCCCCGCCAGCGCATCGCGCAGCACCTGCAGCAGCCGGTGGGTGTTGCGATGGTGAATGCTCGCGGTGCCGAGCTCCTTCCACATGTAGCCGGCGGCATCGAGCCGCACCCAGTCGGCGCCGTGCCCGCGATAGCACAGCAGCACCTCCAGCATCTCCAGCAGCACGCGCGGGTTGCGAAAGTTGAGGTCGACCTGCCGGGTGGCCGCGCTGCCATCCGCGTTGGGCGGGCGCGAGAACGTGGTCCATACCCAGCCGCCGCCATGGACGGGCGTTTCATCGCCCTGCGCCGCTTCGACGACCGGCGGATCGAACGTCGCCCGCGTGTGGCCACCGGTGGCCACCAGGAAATAACGCGTCAATACCGGGTCCGGCCGCGGCCGGGTGAGCGCCGCGAGCGCGGCCGCATCGGGTTGCTCGCCGTCGTCATAACGGATTACGAAGTCCCGGTAGCGTGGATCGCCGGTCAGCGCCCCCTGCACCAGCGGGTTGTCGAGCGAAGCGTGGTTGATCACCAGGTCGGCCATCAGGTGGGCGAATTCGCCGGCCAGCGCCTCGATATCCTCCCAGGTGCCGTTGCGCGGGTCCACCGCGCGGTAGTCCTGCACCGAGAAGCCGCGGTCGGTGTCCCACGGGAAGAACGGCAGCAGGTGCAGCGTGTTGATCGACCCCCCCGACAGGTAGCGCCGCACGAAGCGCCGCAGCGCGGCCAGCGGCGACCCGTCGGCGCCGCGGATCGAATCGGCGTACGCGATCATGGCGATGTCGCCTGCGTCGGGCATGCGCACCGCTCCCGGCGGTGCCGCCGACGCGTCTTCGCGCGCTCCCGCGGCCAGGCCGTGGCGCAGCCACAACTCCCCCAGTTCCGCGAGCGCGCCGGCGGCCCGCGGGCCGTACAAATGACGGAGATTCCCCTCCAGTCGGGGCGGAAACTTCACGGTGACGGGCCACCTTCGCCGCCGGCGGCGCTCCGACGGCCGGGCGCGCCAAGGACCGCTGCAACAGCCAGCATCACAACACCCTGCACTCTATGATACCGCGGCGCCGGGCGCCAGCCGTTCCGGGAGTCGCGGGCAGTCGGGGCGGCAAGGCCACCGCCCTTCCGCCGCCGGACCGGGTACGGCATCGCCAGCGCGGGTTCGCGGGTTCGCGGCCGCGCGGTATCTGCAGCAGCCGGGCAGCGCCGCCGCACCCACCCAGCCGCGGCAGACGGTGGAAGAGATGGGGATTGGGACGGATTGCTTGACACCGTCCCGGAAACGGACTACCAGAAACAGCCGCCGGCCGCGGGCCCTGCCCCGCGGCCGGGACGAGGAGGTTCGCCCCAATGGAAGCGCAAGCCCTGATCTGCGACGCGCAGCACGATTTCGCGCTGCGTGAAGTCTCGCTGCCCGATCCCGGCGCCAACGACGTGGTGGTCCGCACGCTGTGGTCCGGGGTCAGCATCGGCACCGAGTTCATGTTCGTGCGCGGGACGCTCGACGGCGTCCGCTACCCGCTGTGTACCGGCTACATGGCCACCGGGGTGGTCGAGTCCGCCGGCGCCGAGGTGTCAGGTTACGCCGCCGGCGACCTGGTGTACTTCCGCGCCAGCCCCGGCATGGTGCTCGACGGCGCACCGGTGCACACCGTCGCCGGCAGCCACGCCAGCCACGCCGTGTTGGACGCGGGGCGCCCCGACACCGCCCTCCTGCCCGACGGCGTGCCGGTGGACATCGCCAGCGCCTTCGTGCTGCCGGGCGTGGGTCTGCATGGGGTGGACATCAGCAACCCGCGGCTCGGCGACTCGGTGCTGGCGTTCGGCGTCGGCCTGGTGGGCCTGTCGGTGGTGGTGTGGGCCAACCAGCGCGGCTGCGTGGTGGTGGCGGTGGACCGGGACGCGGCGCGGCTGGAGGTGGCGCGCAAGCTCGGCGCCCGCCACCTGATCGACGCCTCCACCACCGACGTGGCGCGCGCCGTCGAGGAGCGCTGGCCGGGCGGCTGCGACGTTGTGTTCGAGGCCACCGGCCTGCCGGCCAACATCGACGCCGCCATCGCCCTGACCCGGCCGCGCGGCAAGTTCGTGTGGCAGGGCCACTACGGCAAGGATCCGATCCACTTCCGCTACCCGGTGCCGCACGGCAAGCGGGTCAAGATGTTCTTCCCCTGTAACGACGGAGAGGAGCCGGCGCGCGAGATGATCATGCACAACCTGGCGCTCGGCTACCTGCCGTGGCAGCACACCGTGACCCACAGGGTCTCCAGCCGCGACGCCCCGAACCTGTACCGCGGCATCCTGCACGGCAACCGTGAAGGCGTGATCGGCGCCCTCATCCACTGGTCGGACCGCTGACCGGGGCGCTGGTCCTGCCCGGATTCATGGATGCACGCCCGACTCGTCGCGGCCGGGGTGACGGAGTGACACAGGAACTTGACCCGCGGGCTCGTGTTCGATTATTTCAGGGGACGCAACAGGAGGAAGTATGCGACGACTATTGATGGGGTTCCTGGTGGGAGCCCTGGTGCTGGCGGCCGCGGCGCCGGTGATGGGTGCCCCCGGCCAGGAAGGGGCGGCAGGCGAGGTGGTGCTCGACTGGCCGACGATCTGGGTGCCGCCCGACTCCAAGTCGGAGACCATCGCGGCGCTGATCGAGCGCTTCAACGAGGAGAACGAGGGCGCGATTCGTATCGAGCTGGAGGGCATCCCCGACTACGACGGGTACGCGGACAAGATGAATACGCAGCTTGCCAGCGGCAGCGCGCCCGACCTGTTCATCTTCTCCCCCAACCCGACCACCTTCCAGTACTACGACTCCGACGTGCTGATGGACTTCACCGAGGAACTGAGCGGGCCGTGGTCGGAGAACTTCGTGTCCGGCTATATCGAGGCGAGCACGCGCAACGGCCGCACCAAGACCGTCCCGTACGAGATCGGCCTGACGCCGATCTGGTACAACAGCGCGCACCTCGCCACCGTCGGGTACGACGAGTTCCCGGCAACGATGGACGAGTTCTGGGCGCTGGCCGACGCGCTGAAGGCGGCGGACATCGTGCCGACCAGCCAGATGACCGGTGGCGGCAACGCGTGGACCAGCATGCTGTGGTTCAGCCACCTGGCCGGCAGCATCGGCGGCCCCGACGTGTGGTCGAAGCCGCTGTCCGACCCGGTGTTCGAGCAGGCGGCGGCGGTGCTGATGCGCCTGTACCAGGACGGCAACACCACCCGCGACGCGGTCGGCGGCGACGCCGGCGTGTCGGGCGGCCACTACATGGCCGGCAACACCGCGGTGTTCCTGAACGGCCCCTGGTACATCGGCCGCATCCGCAACGACGCGCCGGACACCTACTCGGCCACCAAGGTGGCGGCGGCGCCTCAGGTCGGCGACCACCACGGCCACCAGATCGGGTTCATGCTGTCCAACCTGGCGGCCGCGAACACCGACGATCCGAACCGGCGCGCGGCGGTGGTCACGTGGATGCAGTTCATGACCGATCCCGAGAACGTCCGCTTCGTCAGCGAGTCGGCGGGATCGATGTTCTCGATCAAGTACGAGCTCACCGACGCGGCGGACCCGCTGCAGCGTGCGTTCGTGCAGGCCAGCAGCGACGCGACGTTCGTGATCCCTCCGCTTACCGTCGCCCACAAGGTGCAGGTGGTGGACACGTTCAAGGAGGCGCTCGCGGCGATGGCGCTCGGCGAGGCGACGCCGGCCGAGTTCGTGCAGATGCTGGTCGACGCCAACCGGTAGCCCGGCCGGAGTTCGATGATGGGACGACCCGCTGTCTCACCAGGCGGCGGGTCGTTTTCTTTTCGCATGGGGAGGCGGTGATGCGATGACAGTGCGGTCCAGCCGGGTCTGGTTCTGGCGCGCCGTGTTCCTGGCCCCGACACTGGCCCTGTTCGCGATGTACTTCGTGTACCCGCTCGGCTTCGTGTTCGTGATCAGCACGCTGGAGTGGAACGGCATCACGGCGCCGGTGTTCGTGGGCGTGCAGAACTACCTTGACAACTTCCAGGCGCGCCAGTTCCAGTTCGCGCTACGCAACAACTTCGTCTGGGTGGCGGCGCTGGCGGTCGGCAAGATCGCGCTGGCCGCGCTGGTGGCGATGATCCTGGCGCGGCAGCCGTTCGCCTGGCGGCTGCTGCGCACGGTCTACTTCGTTCCGGTGGTGATCAGCCAGGTGGCGATCGCGATGATGTGGCGGGCCATCTACAACGCCGAGTACGGCATCATCAACCAGGCGCTGGAACGGCTCGGGGCGGCGCACCTCACGCGCAACTGGCTCGGCGAGCTGGCCACCGCGCTGCCGGCCATACTGACCCAGGAAGTGTTCTACATCGGCTACTTCATGATCATCATCCTGGCCTACGCGATGACCATCCCGGAGAGCTACTACGACGCCGCCCAGCTCGACGGTGCCAACGTGCTGCAGCAGGAGCGCTACATCACCCTGCCGATGCTCAAGCCGATCCTGATCACCACCATGACGCTGGCCACCGCCTTCGCCCTGCGCCACTTCGAGGCGACCTTCCTGCTCACCGACGGCGGTCCCGCGTTCCGCACCACGGTGCTCGGCCTGCAACTCTACAAGATGACCGCCGCCCTGGACTACGGGCACGCCAACGCCACCGGCGGCACGCTGGTGCTGATCGGCCTGGCGCTGATCACGCTGATCCGCACCACCGTCGGCAGGCGCGATGCCGCGTCCGAGTCGGCGCAATAGGAGGCCGCGGTGAGCGATATCGCCGGCGCGCGGATGACTTTCGGGGTGGCATCCGGGCGCACCGGGAAGTGGCTGGTGCTCGGGTTCTTCCTGGTGTTCACGTTCGTGCCGCTGCTGTGGCTGGTGATCTCCAGCTTCAAGACCAACCTGGAGCTGACCACGCGGCCGTTCGCGCTGCCGGAGGTGTGGCAGTTCCAGAACTACGTGACGGCGTTCCGGATCGCCGGGCTGTTCGGCCTGTTCCGCAACAGCATCATCATCTCGTTCGCGTCCACCGCGATCACCGTGCTGGTGACCTCGATGGCGGCGTTCGTGTTCGCGCGCGAGAGGTTTCCGTTCAGCGGGGTGCTGTTGAGCCTTATCCTGGCCGGCGTGCTGATCCCGATCATCGGGCTGATGGCGCCCTACTTCCGGCTGATCAACGCGCTCGGCCTGTACGACACGCGGCTGGCGCTGATCCTGACCTACACCGGGATCAACCTGCCGATCTCGACCTACCTGATGCACGGCTACATGAAGTCGATTCCGTTCGAGCTGGAGGAGGCGGCGGTGATCGACGGCGCGACCTTCCTGCAGCGCTTCACCAAGGTGGTGTTCCCGCTGTCCAAGTCGGGCCTGGTGACCGCGGGCACGTTCGTGTTCCTGTTCGGTTGGAACGAGTTCATCTATGCCCTGCTGCTCACCTCGCGCCAGCAGGTGCGCACCGTCCAGTTCGGCATCCGCCACTTCGTGCACCAGTTCTTTACCGACTACACGGCGATGTTCGCGGCGATCGTGGTTACCATCGTCCCGAGCATCATCATCTATGTATTGTTCCACGAGCGCATCGTGAAGGGACTTACCAGCGGAGCGCTGAAAGGCTAGGAGGATTTCACGGACACCAGTGGCTACGCACTATGTTATTCACCATAAAGAAGATACCGTCGGAGTGGCGGTTGCGGAGGGCATCGGGGCAGAGCAGGAGCTGACCGGCTGGCTGATGGACGGCGACGTCACGGTCACCATACGGGCCCACGATCCGATTCCGCTCGGGCACAAGATCGCGCTCACCGAGATCGCCCCCGGCGACTCCATCATCAAGTACGGCCACGACATCGGACGCGCGATCGCGCCGATCGGCGCGGGCCGTCACGTACACGTGCACAACGTCAAGACGAGGCGCTGGTAACATGGCTGCGACTCTGCCGGGTTCGTTCTGGGGCTACCGGCGCGCGAACCGCCGCGTGGGCATCCGCAACCACGTGCTGATCCTGCCGCTCGACGACATTTCCAACGCCGCCTGCGAGGCGGTGGCCAACAACATCAAGGGCACGCTCGCGATTCCGCACGCCTACGGACGCCTGCAGTTCGGCGCCGACCTGGAGCTGTATTTCCGCACCATCATCGGCACCGGCTGCAACCCCAACGTCGCGGCGTGCGTGGTGATCGGCATTGAGCCGGGCTGGACCGCGCGGGTGGTGGACGGCATCGGCGCCACCGGCAAGCCGGTGGCCGGCTTCTCGATCGAGGAACACGGCGATCTGGCCACCATCGCCGCCGCCTCCCGCACCGCCCAGGAATTCGCGATCTGGGCCTCGGAGCTGCGCAGGGAGGAGTGCGGCATCGACCAGCTCCACCTGTCGATGAAGTGCGGCGAGTCGGACACCACCTCCGGCAGCGGCTCCTGCCCGACGGTCGGCAACCTGCTCGACAAGCTCGACCCGCTCGGCATCACCTCCTGCTTCGGGGAGACCTCCGAGCTCACCGGCGCCGAGCAGGTGTGCGCCGAGCGCGCCGCCACCGCCGCCGTGAAGGAGAAGTTCCTGGCCACCTGGCAGGCGTACATGGACGAGGTGATCGAGCCGCACAAGACCAGCGACCTGTCGGAGTCGCAGCCCACCAAGGGCAACATCGCCGGCGGCCTGACCACCATCGAGGAGAAGGCGTTCGGCAACCTGCAGAAGATCGGCCGCAGCACGCGCTTCGTCGACGTGCTCGAGCCGGCCCAGGAGCCGCCCGACAGGCCGGGGCTGTACTTCATGGACACCTCGTCGGCGGCCGCCGAGTGCGTGACCCTGCAGGCCGCGGCCGGCTTCGTGGTACACCTGTTCCCGACCGGCCAGGGCAACGTGATCGGCCACCCGATCGAGCCGGTGATCAAGCTCACCGCCAACCCGCGCACCGCGCGCACCATGGCGGAGCACATCGACCTGGACGTATCCGGCATCCTGCGCCGCGAGATGACCTACGACGAGGCCGGCGACGCCCTGATCGACCTGACCCTCCGCACCTGCAACGGCCGCCTCACCTGCGCCGAAACCCTCGGCCACCGCGAGTTCTCCCTCACCAAGCTCTACCGCAGCGCGTAACGGGCTGACAACCGGTGACGATGAAGTGGTCCCAACGACGGGCATCCTCGGACAGAATGCGTTCCCTTGCAAGGGAAGCGGTTGGTAAGCGCGGGTGCTGTACCGTATAGTGCACCGGGGAATCGCCGAGGTTTGGATGTAATGTCTGGGTTCACTCGGAACAAGACTGACAGTTGGCATCGTGAAGTCCCGGGAGCACGCTGGTTCAAGACTGACTTGCACGTCCACACCATTGACGACCTTCCCGGTGGCCGCGCGAAGATGCCGCCGGGCGTGCCAGGGCCGGCGACTTCGGAACAAGCCATCACAGCCTACGCTCGATGCTTCCTGAAACAGGCCGTCGAGCACAACGTCCGCGTGATCGCCGTCACGCCCCACTCGCCCCGAGTCGACGACGGGATCAGCGCGGCATGGCGGATCGTCGAGGAGTGGAATGCAGGTGTGGACGACGGCGGCATACCGTTCAGGGACAAGATATACGCCGTGTTTCCGGGTTTCGAACCGTCACTGAACAACGGCAAGAGCGGCTTGCACCTGCTGTTCATATTCGATCCCGAGATCGGCCGCGAACACTATCTCAAAGCGTTCGACTTGCTGATGGGAGGCGTGTCTCCTTGGCACGACACCGAGCTACAAGTGTCCAGCAAGAGCGCTCCGAGTGTGTTCCGGGAGCTGCGCGAATTCCAAGCTCGCGTGGCAACACGGAGCGGTGCTTCTCGGTGGAACTACCTGACACTCGCACCTCACATCGACGATGACAAGGGATTGCTAGGTGCACAGAAAGCGCAAGTGTTACGGCTCTTTCGGCATGATGAGATAGCCGGTCTCGAGCTCGGTGACATGAAACTGCCAGTGGATACGGTGCGTAAACGTCGGTGGCTGACAGACGGAATGGCAGAACACCGACAAGCGTTCTTTCACGGGAGTGATGCATACCGGGTCAAGGACATTGGTAAACGCCATACGTGGTTCAAGCTTGCGAGCCCCAGGATAGAATCGCTACGGCAAGCCTTCATAGCGAGCGACTCCCGCATGCGCATCGCTTACGAGCGCAATGAGTGCGGTGATCTGTCCGAGATTCCCGCTCCCGACGTGACGGTCAGTGAACGCCCGTGGCTGAAGTCGATTACGGTGAATGGACGGGCTGCCTTCTTTGGCTCTCCCGACGACCGCGACTCACGATTTGACCTCAGCCCCGACCTGACCTGCATCATCGGCGGGAGCATGACCGGCAAGAGTACCCTGCTCGACGGCTTGCGCGTGTACGTGGGTGCAAGGCTGCCGCAGGACGAAGCGGTCAGGGCCCAGGTCGAAGCGCGCGCGCGGGAGCGCTTCCTCGGCGGATTGCCGGCGATCTCGTTGGATTGCCCTGGGAGTGACTCAACCTCATCGCTTCACGAGCGATGGCCGGCAGTATTCCATGCGCAGAACGAGTTGCAGCGATTGGCGCAAGCCCCCGAAGCGATCGAAGAAATCCTCGCTCGGTTGGCAAGTTCCGAGATCGGCGAGATCACGAACAAGAAGACCCGCTTGGAGGCTCTCGACCGGGAGCTAAGCAGCGCAGTACGACGTCTGACGAAGCTCGATGAGGATCTTGCCGATGCCGCCCAGGCATTCGACCGAAGCCAACAGGCTGCCGAGGACCTCGAAGCATTCTCCGACGCCGGCATCGAGAACCTGCATCGTGCATCTCGGGACTTTAGGGAATGGCAGGATGCGGCGGATGGCTCAAGACAACTGGCGGGTGAGTTGAACCGTGTGCTGCAATCGGCTGCCTCACTCGAAATACCCGAGATCGGCGCAGTCTTGGCTAACACCCTGCAGGCAGCGGGCATCAGCAACAACCCACAGGAATTTCGCGAACGCTGGAGAGGCATCCGCGGGAAACTTCAGACGGTCACTGCAACCTGGACAGAAACGAACGCGATGATGGAGAAGGCAGCAGCTGCACTGCAACACCACGAACACTCAGTCCGGACCGACGTGGAACGAGGGTTAGCCGACCGCGGCCTGGCCGCGGCGAAGATCAAGGAGTTCCAAGCGCTCAGCAGCCATGCTTCTCTCCGCACGAGCTACGAGGCTACGCTCAAGCAGACATGGGACCAGCACAAATCCGCCGAGCGTGCGTTCCAAACACTGATCGACGATCGGGCGGATCTCACCAGTCGGATTAGGGCGGCCTTTGACCGCGTCCTCAAGACGGTGCGATCGGAGTTCAACGGTCAATTTGTGGCCCGCCGAGTTGACCAAGGTGACCAGCGGCGGTTGGATCGATTTCTCCGTAGCCTGAACCAGCGGGGTGTAACACGCTGGTGGAACGATACGTCTGACGACGGGCGACCCCCGCCACACGATCTGCTTGAAGCTCTGGACGATGATCGGTTGGGCTCCGTTGGCATGAGCAGCGCAGTTCAAGCTACTTTCCGTGAAGCCATGAGCCAAGCGAAACGGCGGGAGTTGGCGGCCATTCGCTGTCCCGATCGGTACGTGTTGGAACTTCGGATGGACGACGGTAGTTATCGAAGGTTGGAAGACCTTTCCGGCGGACAACGAGTCAGCGTCCTGCTCTCCCTGCTGTTGGAGACCAGCGACCAGCGTCCCTTGGTGATCGATCAGCCCGAGGATGAGTTGGATAATCGATTCCTGTTCGACACGGTGCTACCGGCGCTGAAGCGCCTCAAGGGACGCCGCCAGATCATCGTAGCGACGCACAACGCCAACATCGTCGTGAATGGCGACGCCGATCAGGTGATCCAATTGGAGGCAAGCTCCAATCATGGACGCGTGGCCGAGGCCGGCGCTATCGAAGATCCGGCGGTGCGTGACGCCATCGTGCGAACCGTGGACGGCGGCGACGACGCGTTCCGCTTGCGCCGCCTGAAGTACGGATTCTGACCGCCGGTCATGGAGTGGCTGGACATCCTGCAACGCGTCGAGGCGGGTGAAGACCGCCGAACAGAGTTCAAGCGGGGACTTGACCTGTCGCTCGTGGGAAAGGCGGTCTGCGCGTTCGCCAACACCGAAGGAGGCGTCATCATTCTCGGCGTCAACAATGCCCGTGAGATAGTCGGCGTCAAGGGGGACAGCGAGCAGGTTCAGGAACGTCTGACCTCGTTTCTCCATACCGGCTGCAGCACGCCTGTGTCCGCGCGCACCGGGCGCCATCAGGATCCGCGCGGCTGGGTGCACTGGGTGGAGATCCCGAGGCAGCGCGGCTTCGAGCCGCTACGCTACGACGGACGCGTATGGATACGCCGCGAACGCAGTAGTGTGGAGCCGTCCCCTACCGAGCTTCAGGAACTCTACAACACGTTCGGATACATCCTCACCGAAGAGCGCGCCATTCATGGCGCTACGGTCGACCACATCGACATGCGCTCCTTCCGCTCCTATCTGAGTCGGTTTGGATTCGACACCGAGGAAGAGCCGCAACCGCATAGAGACGACGACCTGCGCAACCGCGGCGTACTGACGGAGATAGGCGGCGAGCTTCTCGCGACGCTCTATGGCGCGCTCGCATTCGGCACCGATCCGCAGCGCTATCCGCAGACCCGCAACTTTCGAGTGGAGTGCGTTGCCTACGCCGGCGGCGATCGCGCCTCGGAGGTACTGCAGGTCGCCGCGGCCGCCGGACGGCTTGACGACCAGGTGAATCGGGCGGTCGGCTGGTTCCTGGGTCTAGGCCGATTCGAGTCGTACCATGCCTTGGCCCGCGAAGACCGCCACCTGCTGCCAAGAGCGGCGATCCGGGAGGCGCTGGTCAACGCGGTCACGCATCGCGACTATGCCATTACCGGGTCCAAGGTGCTCATAGAAGTGTTCGACGGTCGTGTCGACGTGACCAGTCCCGGCGCGCTGCCGAACCACATGACCGTGGAGCGGGTGCGCGCCGGCGCCAATCCCCGGTCGAGAAATGACTCCATGGCCTATTTCATGGCCGCGATGGGGTTCATGGAGCAGCGCGGCCGCGGCTGGTTGATCATGCAAAGAGAGATGCGCGAATTCAACGGTACCGAGCCGGAACTCATGCAAGATGAACGCAACAAGTTCGTCCGCGTGACCTTTCGCCTAGCTCCATCCTGACGACCGCTCCACGACGCACCCCACCACGCGTCACGCTTGACAACTCCGCGTGAGCGGCGAAGATAGCCGGCATGGTGGCGTACCTGACCCGCCGGGTGTTCGTGGCCATCGGCACGGTGCTGGTGCTCTCGGTAGTGTCGTTCGCGTTCATCCAACTCCCGCCCGGCGACTTCGTGACCGCCTACGTGCAGGAGCTGGAAGGCATGGGCGACGTGGTCAGCGCCGACGAGGAAGAGCAGCTCCGCGACATGTTCGGCCTCAACCAGCCGTTCCTGGTGCAGTACTTCAAGTGGATGCTGCGCATGGCGGGCGGCGACTTCGGCTTCTCGATGGAGTACCGCCGCCCGGTCGCGGAGGTGATCGGCGACCGCCTGTGGCTCACCGTGGTGGTGGCGGCGGCCGCGGTGGTGTTCGTGTGGGTGGTGGCGCTGCCGATCGGCATCTTCTCGGCCAACCGTCAGTACTCGTTCGCCGACTACCTGTTCACGTTCCTGGGCTTCATCGGCCTGGCGATCCCCAACTTCCTGCTCGCGCTGGTGCTGATGTACTTCGCGTTCCGCTACTTCAACGTCAACGTGACCGGGCTGTTCTCGCCCGAGTACGTCACCGCGCCGTGGAGCCTGGCCAAGGTGGCCGACATGCTCGGCCACCTGTGGGTGCCGGCGCTGGTGCTCGGCACGGCCGGCACGGCCACCCTGATCAGGATCATGCGCGCCAACCTGCTCGACGAGTTGCGCAAGCCATACGTGGTATCGGCCCGCGCCCGCGGCATGAAGGAGTCGCGGCTGATCGTGAAGTACCCGGTGCGGGTGGCGCTCAACCCGTTCGCGAGCACCATCGGCTACATCCTGCCGTTCATCGTATCGGGCAGCATCATCGTCTCGGTGGTGCTGAGCCTGCCTACCGTGGGGCCGCTGCTGCTGCGCGCGCTGCTCTCCCAGGACATGTTCCTGGCCGGCACCATCATCCTGCTGATCGGCGCCATGACGGTGGCCGGCACGCTGATCTCGGACATCCTGCTGATGCTGATCGATCCGCGCATCCGGTTCGAGGGCCGCTGAGCGTGGCCGACGCCGTAGCAGAGGTGAGGTCGGGCGCAACCGCGCAGGAGCAGGTATTCGTCGCCTCCCAGTGGCGGTTGATGTGGTGGCGGTTCCGCCGCCACCGCCTGGCGGTGGCTTCGGGCGTCGTGCTGCTCGTGTTCTACGTGGTCACGCTGTTCGCACCGTTCTTCGCCGTCCACGACCCAACGCTGTCGGAAGCGGAGCGCACGCTGATGCCGCCGCAGAAGATCCACTGGTTCGACGGCGGCAGGCTGCAGCCACACGTGTTCGCGGTGGAGGGCGCGCGCGACCCGCGCACCTTCAAGCGCGTCTACACCGAGGACACGGACCGCAAGTACCCGGTGCGGCTGTTCGCGCGCGGCTTTCCCTACAAGCTGCTGTGGGTCTTTCCCACCGACATCCACCTGCTCGGTGCGCCCGACGCCGCGGCGCCGACCCTGTTCCTGCTCGGCGCCGACGTCCAGGGCCGCGACCTCTGGTCACGAGTGGTGTACGGCACGCGCGTGTCGATGTCTATCGGCTTGGTCGGCGTGACGTTGAGCCTGTTCCTGGGCATCCTGCTCGGCGGCATCTCCGGGTTCTACGGCGGCGTGGTGGACTCGGTGATCCAGCGCGCCATCGAGATTATCCGCTCGATTCCCGCGATCCCGTTCTGGATGGGGCTGGCGGCGTTCCTGCCGCGCGACTGGAGCGTGCTGCAGATCTACTTCGCGATCACCATCATCATCTCGGTACTCGGCTGGACCGGCCTGGCGCGGGTGGTTCGGGGACGGTTCCTGGCGCTGCGCGATGAGGACTTCGTGACCGCCGCGCAACTCTCCGGGGCGAGCCGCACCAAGACCATCTTCCGCTACATGCTGCCGTCGTTCTACAGCCACATCATCGCGGAGATCACCCTGTCGATTCCGCAGATGATCATCAGCGAGACGGCGCTCAGCTTCCTCGGGCTGGGCATCCGGCCGCCGGCGGTCAGCTACTGCACGCTGCTGCAGGCGGCTCAGAACGTGCAGACCGTGGCGCTCACGCCGTGGCTGATGTTTCCCGCGATCCCGGTCATCGTCGCCGTGCTCGCCTTCAACTTCCTCGGCGACGGCGTGCGCGACGCCGCCGACCCCTACTCCCAGCACGCCTCCACGCGCCGCAAGGGCGGGGACCGCCGGCGGCGGCTCATCGCGCGCGCCGGCACCTCCGGAGCGGCGGACGGGTCGCACGCGCGGCCCTCCGCCGCCGCCGGCGCGCCGCCGATCCTGCAGGTGCGCGACCTGCACACCCACTTCCCGGTCGATGAGGGCACCGTGGTGGCGGTGGATGGCGCGAGCTTCGACGTGCCGGCCGGCAAGACCCTCGGCATCGTGGGCGAGAGCGGCTGCGGCAAGAGCGTCACGGCGCGCTCGGTGCTGCGCATCCTCGACCGCCCCGGCGAGATCGTCGCCGGCGAGATCCTGTTCCGGCGCGCGCCCGGCAACGGTCAGGGCGAGATCCTGGACCTGGCCGCGCTCGATGCGGACGGCGAGCAGATGCGCGCCATCCGCGGCGGCGAGATCGCGCTGGTGTTCCAGGAGCCGATGGCCTCGTTCAGCCCGGTGCACACGGTCAACGCCCAGCTCCTGGAAGCGATCCGGCTGCACCGGCCCGAGGCCGGCAAGGAGGAAGCGCGTGCGATCGGCATCGAGGCGCTGCGCCAGGTGCACATCCCCAACCCCGAGCAGCGCATCGACTCGTACGCGTTCGAGCTGTCCGGCGGCCTGCGGCAGCGCGCCATGATCGCCATTGCCCTGTCCTGCCGCCCGAGCCTGCTGATCGCCGACGAGCCCACCACGGCCCTGGACGTCACCACCCAGGCGCAGATCCTGGACCTGATCCGCGAGCTGCAGGGCGAGCACGGCATGGCGATCATGCTGATTACCCACGACATGGGGGTGATCGCGGAGATGGCGGACGAGGTGGTGGTGATGTACCTCGGGCGCGTGGTGGAGAGCGCGCCGGTCGACGACATCTTCCACAACCCCAGGCACCCCTACACCCAGGCACTGCACCGCTCCATTCCGAGCATCACCGCTCCCACCGGGCAGGAGCTCGACTCGATCGCCGGCACCGTCCCCCACCCCAACGAGCGTCCATCCGGCTGCCCGTTCCATCCGCGCTGTCCCTCCTTCATCCCCGACACCTGCGACCGCTCCGTGCCCGAGCTGCTGCCGGTGGCTCCCGGCCACGGCGCGAGCTGCTTCCTGAACCCGACGCACCAGGACACGCCGGTGGGCACCCGATGAGCGACTCACCAGCCGACGCCGGCCCCCTCCTGGAGGTGCGCAACCTCACCAAGCTCTTCCCGATCCGCAAGGGGCTGCTCAGGCGGGTAACGGGCCAGGTGCGCGCGGTGGACGACGTCAGCTTCAGCCTCGACGAGCGCGAGACGCTCGGGCTGGTCGGCGAGAGCGGCTGCGGCAAGACCACCACCTCGCGCTGCATCCTGCGCGCCCTCGACCCCACCTCCGGCCAGATGCACTTTCGCACCCGGGCCGGGGAGCGCGTCGATCTTGCCACCCTCGACCACCGCGAGTTGCGCGAGGTGCGGCGCGAGGTGCAGATGATCTTCCAGGATCCGTTCTCCTCCCTCAACCCGCGCATGACGCTGTTCGACATCGTCGGCGACCCGCTGCTCAACTACGGCATGCGCTCGCGCGCGCAGCGTGAGGACCGGGTCGCCGAGCTGCTCACGCTGGTCGGGCTGCGGCCGGAGTTCATCCGCCGCTTCCCGCACGCGTTCAGCGGCGGCCAGCGCCAGCGCATCGGCATTGCGCGCGCCCTGGCGCCGGAGCCGCGCCTGTTGGTGGCGGACGAGCCGGTGTCGGCCCTCGACGTGTCGATCCAGGCGCAGGTGCTCAACCTGCTCGCCGACCTGCGCGGCCGGATCGGCCTCTCCTACCTGTTCGTGGCGCACGACCTGAGCGTGGTCAAGCAGTTCTGCCACCGGGTTGCGGTGATGTACGTGGGCAAGATCGTGGAGACGGCCCGCACCGAGGAGCTGTTCGCCGCGCCCCGCCACCCCTACACGGAGGCGCTGCTGTCCGCGGTGCCGCGCCCCGACCCGCGCGTGCGCACCGAACGCATCATCCTGCGCGGCGAAGTGGCCAACCCCGCCGACCCGCCGCCCGGCTGCAGCTTCCACCCGCGCTGCACCTACGCCACCGATGTGTGCCACGCTCGCGAACCGGCGCTGGAGCCGGTCGCCGCCGGCCACGAGGCAAGCTGCCACCACGTCCGCGACCTCGACTTGGCCGGCGTCACCACCGGCGCCGCGTCCTGATGGCGGGCGGCCAATGAACGCCCAATGAAGGAGGACTCCGCGGCGCGACGGCGCGCGGAGCCCTCTTGCGCAGGCGGCCGGCGGTCAGCCAGCCGACGGTGCTACAGGTTCTCAAGAACCTATTGGTTCTTGATGGAACCTAAAGGTTCTTGAAGAACCACTGCTCCGGACGGGAGATGTTGGGGTTGGAGGTGTTGGCGTTGTTCATCTGCCGGGCCGGAATATTGCCCAGGTTGTTGGACACGATGCGCACCCCCTGAATGGTCGGCGACAGGCCGACGGTGCCGATCATCCATTGCTGATCGAGGATGATGCGCCACATCTCCTTGGCCATCTCGGCGGCCTCGTCCGGCGGCGCCATCTTGGCGATCTGGTAGAGTTCGTTCACCCGCTTCACCTCGGCGGGCGGCTCACGGCCGCTCTCGCCGTTCGTGGCGATCCACTCGCCCCACAGCGGCCCCTGGTAGGCGTTGGCTCGGTTGGGCCACAGCGCCGTGGGGTGACCGAATACGTTGCCGGCTCCCCACGGCACGTTGATGGTCAGGTGGTGCTCGTTGGCGGCCACCCGCCGGGCCGACAAGGAGCGCTCATACTCCTTGACGTCCAGGAAGATGCCGATCTGCTGGTACTGCTCCTTCACCATCTCGCCGAGGCCGGTGAAGTCCATGAACGACAGGTAGGTCATCAACTCGATCACCAACCGGCCGCCGCCGTCGGTGCGCAGCCGGTAGCCCTCGGCGTCCTTCGCGGTCAGCCCCATCTCGTCGAGCATCCGGTTGGCGGTGTCCGGATCGTGGGTGGACCACAGGGTGCGCCACTCGGAGTCGGGTCCCGGGCTGTAGATGGTGGTCTCCTCGGGCGCGATCGAGCCCGGCGTGCCGAGGCCGAGGAAGAACACCTCGTTGATCGCGTCGCGGTCGATGCCGAGCGACAGGGCGCGGCGGAAGTCGACGTTGCCCAGCCAGTTGCCGATCTCGGGGTCGGCCTCGAAGGTGGAGTTGACGTAGATCGCCGCGTCGCCGCCGTGCTGGGAGGTGTCCAGGTGCACCTTGTAGTTGCCCTTCTCCTCGTTCTCCAGGAACACCGGCAGCTTGCGCAGGTCCATGTGGCGGGCCATCGAGTCGAACTCGCCGGCGATGGCGCGCAGGTTCAGCACCTCCAGGTTCTCGCCCTTGGTCATGACGATGTAGTCGATGTAGGGCAACTGGTTGCCGGCCTCGTCCATCCAGATGCTGTAGGCGTTGCGCTTCCACTCGAAGGTTTCCTCGGTGATCGGCACGGTAACCTGCCACGCCGACACGATCGGCAACTCCGGATTCAACCAGGAGCGGTTCTTTTCATTGACGAACAGTGCCCAGTTGTCGAAGCCCGCTTCCTTCGCCATCGCCTCCACCTTGTCCTGGCCGATGAAGTCGGGGTGGAACTGCTTGATGTAGTGGGCGGGAGCGAATCCGCCGCCGGAGGCGCCACCCCAGCGACCGTGGCCGCTCAGCCAACTGGTGCTGGCCAGCTTGTTGAGCAGTCCGTAGTAGGGGTCGTCCGACACGAAGGCGACCGCCGTGTCGCTCACCTTGACCACACGCACCGGCTTGCCGTTGAGCATCAGTTCGCCGATGCCGCCGCGCCGCAGGTCGTTGTTGGTGGCCATGTGGTCATACCAGAACGCCCAGTCGTCGGCCGAGAACGGGGCACCGTCCGACCACCTCATGCCCTGGCGCAGGTGCAGGGTGGTGGTACGGCCGTCAGCGCTCACCTCCCAGTCGCGGGCGATGTTGGGGACGATCTCGGTCTCGGTGTAGTTCCAGTGCAGCGGCCGGTCGTGCAGCACGGCGCGGGTGGCGTTTGCGCCGTCGTTGGGCCCGATGAACCCGCGCCGCCAGGTGCCGCCGTACGTGCCGATCTCGTGAATCGGCTTCAGCACCAGCGGCTCCGGTCCGACCCGTTCCTCCACCGGCGGCAACTCGCCCGCGGCCACCATCTCGGCCAGCATCGGCGCTTCCTGGTAGGTGGCCGGCACGAAGTCACGCAGGATGCGCACTCCCTCCAGCTCGCCGATCAGCGCGCGCGGGGACTCGTCCGCCTCGGGTGCGGCGGCGGTCTGATCCGCCTCCCCCGCGCCGAACACCGGAATCGCGACTGCCAGGGCAAGCACACACCCCAGCGCCATCACCTTCGCTCCAATTCTCATCACGAAAGCTCCTTTCTCCTTGGGATTGCCGGCCAGTGCACGACGAATGCGCACCGTTGTCAAGCTCCTGCACGACACACTACGGTCTCCGCGAGGCAAGGATGGAGAAGGTACTCACTGACGCCCAGGTGCAGCAGTTCAACGCCGATGGGCTGCTGCTGATCCCGGGGCTGATTCCGGAGAGCGTGTACGGCCCGGTGCGGGAGGATCTCGGCCGCCTGATCGACGCCGCCAAGGACGGCCCGGCGCCCGACTACACCTACATGTACTACTCGTCGCCGCGCTCCGCGGAACGGTCGTGGCTGTACCGGATCAACGAGCTGATCGGCACCCATCGGCTCGAAAGCGTCAAGCTGATGCTCGCCTACCCGCCCCTGCTTGCCGCGGTGTGGCAAGTGGTGGGGCGCGAGCACTTCGCCGCTTCGGCGGCGGCGGTGGTGTTCAAGTTGCCCAACTCGGTGGTGCCGGTGGGGTGGCACCAGGACGGCGTGACCGTAAACCGCTGGCCGGTGTTCGACACCGACATCTACCTGGACGAGAGCGACCCCGACAACGGCGGCCTGTGGGGCATTCCCGGCAGCCACCTGGCCGGCTACAACCCCGATCTGCGCAACGAGGTGATCGCCAGCTACACCGGGGGCAGGGAAGCGGGCGACGTACCCGGCGCGGTGCCGGTGATCGCCAAGCCCGGCGACGTCAACCTGCACGCCAACTCGGTGGTGCACGGATCGTTCGCCAGCCGCACGCCGCGCCTGCGGCGCGCGTTGTACTTCCACTGGGACAACTACACCGACATCGCGCTGCGCTCCGAGGACGACCACTGGCGCCGCCTCTACCTCTGGGCGCAGCAGTCGGTCTGCGACGCCATCGCCCTGCGCGCGAGCCGCTTCCCGAACGAGACCCCCTTTCCCTACCAAGCGGTCACCCCCGACGCCCTGCCCGGCTCCAGCCCGGAGTGGTTCTCCCAGCTCAAACCAAAAACAAAGCGATAGCGGCCTTTTGGGGCAACGGATTGACCCGGAGCGGTGCGGAAGTGCAGTTTGTCCAACATGACACAGGTCGACGTGCGCCAACTGCAACACCATCTCGGTCGCTACCTGGATGCGGTCGAGGCGGGTGAAGTCCTGGAAGTGCGGCGCCGGCGCCGCGTGATCGCTCGGGTCGTCCCCTACTCACCCGAGAAGCCGTCCGCGGCTTGGCGGGACCTTGTCGAACGGCTGGAGAGGCTATACCCGGAAGGAACAACCGCCGAATCGGCTGCCGAGCTACTCTACCGCGACCGCGACGGCATCGACAGCAGCACCCCCAACCACCGAGCGATTCACCTCGGGAGACCGGCGTCAGCGGGATGTCGCCCGGCGAGAAAGGCTGACTACTGACGCCGCTATAGTGACCAATCAGCGCCTCGCTGAGCGGGAGAGCCGGCCCTCATCGTCGATCAGGACCACGCGGGCGGGGCGCTCGGTGCCCCAACGCCACATCACGAGGTTCAGGTCGTCAGCAGAAGCCCCTGCCGCGAAGCTCCCGACCCTCATGGCCGCGTAGCCGGAAGCAATCAAGCGGTCCGCGATGGCCTGCGAAGCCGGCACCCCACCGGCGAGCATGTCACTTTCCCAGTTGGGGCAGACGAGATCTGACTCGGTCACTTCCGACTCCCGTTGCCGTTCTTCGTCGAGCGCATCGAAGACCGGCTCGACATCGACCTCGTAGCAGCACAGGGTCAACGGCTGCATCGGACGGCCAAGCGGCTGCGCTTCGCGTATGGCGCGTAGCCCGTCAGCGATGACGCGTCGGTGAAACACCTGGTCCTCAACATATTCCTGGAATCTCATCACGCTACTACCTCACACGTCTTGACGCATTATAGCGTTGTTCCATGTCAGGTTCCCGTGTGGCGGCGGCTATACGTGCAGGGCGATGGAGCGGAGGGCTCGTTCGCGGTCGGCGGGGTTGGCGGGCGGTTCGAGGCCCAGGCGGCGGTAGGGGAACGGGGCTTCGTTCGGGAAGCGGCCCGAGATGCGGCGGGCTTCGACGGCGATCGGGATCAGCAGCCGGCGCGCCTCGATCGCCGTTTTTTCCCACGCGCGGCGGATCGCATCGCGGTGGTGGAAGCCCACGTACCAGGTGACGCGCAGGTCGGGGGAGACACTGGGCTGCGAACCATGCGCAATGGAACGGCTGTGGATGTTGGCGTCGCCCGGACCCGCCGGGGCGGCCAACGCACCCGGCAGCGCGAAGCCGTGCCGCTCCACCATCGCCTCCAGGTCGAGGATGCCGCGCCGGTGCGAGCCGGGCAGCACGTGCACCGCGCCGTTGGCGACCGCCGACGGGGTCAGGTAGATGCCGAAGTTGTGGCCGCGCTCGGCCACCGCGCCGGTCTTGAAGTTGCCGTCCTGGTGCCAGGGAAAGCTGGCGCCGTGGTGCGGCATCTTGAGCACGATCGACTCGTCGAACGGCACCATGAGGTCGCCGTACAGCTCGTGCGCCGCGTGCAGGATGCGCGGGTTGCCGTACGCCTCCAGGAACAGCCGCGACCGCCACGCCGGGTACCGGATGCGGTTCAGCACCGGCTCGCCGGCGGCGTCGAGCGGAAACATGTAGTCCTCGGGATGGCTGACCGGATCGCCGTGCGCGTCGAACGGCCCCTTCGGTGCGGCCGGTGCCCGGTCGATCAGCCGGCGGGTTTCCGCCAGCAGCTCCCCCGCTTCGGCCTCGTCGATCAGCCCGCGCAGCAGGTAGAACCCCTGCTCGCGCAACTCGGCCAGTTGCGAGTCGGCAAGCACGCCGTCGAACGTCATACCGAACCCACCTCCAGGGGAGCTCCCTGCTCGGCCGAGTCGTACGCGGCGAACACCATCGCAAGCGTGCCCAGGTTGTCGCGCCCGCTGGTGGGGTGCTCCGGCCCGCCGGCGATCCACTCCGTGAACTGGCGCACCGTGGTCTGCCAGGCGACGGTGCGGAACTCGTCGCGCGCCGGCAGGTCGGGGAAGATCCACGACTTCAGGTCGGCGCTGTACGCCTTGAGCGGGGTGTCGGCGTCGGGGTTGAGGTAGATCGAGCCGCGCTCGCACTCGATGTGCGTCCAGCCGTCCCACTGCATCTCGCCGCCGTGGCAGTCGGAGGAGTTGAACACCTGGAAGGTGCAGTCCGGGAAGTCGACCGTGGAAACGCCCCAGGTGTCGCCGCGCTCGCCGATGGCGGTGCGGAACGGCGCCTGTCCGGCGCGCGTGTAGATGCGCTCCGGCTCCTCGGCGAGCAGGAAGCGGAGCATGTCGAAGTGGTGCACGGTGCCGTTGAGCAGCATCACCTTGTCGAACTTCACGAAGTAGTCGCTGCGCTTGGCGCCCTTGAGCGGAAACCAGGCGAAGTGCGCCATGCGCAACTCGCCCAGGAACGGTTTGCCGAGGGTGCCGGAGCGCAGCAGGTCGTACGCCGCCTTGACGTGCGGGAAGTTACGGTACTGCTGCGACACAGCCAGCCTGACGCCCGCCGCCTCGCAGGCCGCGACCATCTGCCGAGCCTGCTCGCGGGTCAGCGCCATCGGTTTCTCCACCAGCGGGTGGACGCCCGCCGCGGCGCACGCGAGCACGATGTCGAGGCGGTCGTGGGTGGTGGAGGTGCACACGGTCACGAAGTCCAGGCGCTCGGCCTCCAGCATGGCGCGCACGTCGGTGTAGGTGCGCTCGAAGCCAAACCGCCGCTGAAACTCGTCGGCGGCTGGTTCGTAGATGTCGCAGCAGGCCACCATCTCGAACAGATGGCTGTAGGCCGCCATGTGCCCGCGCGCGATGCCTCCGCACCCGATCAAACCGTATCTCAAGCCATCCGCCATGCAACCTCGCTCCCGGCTCTCAACGCCGCGTCTGTTTGGTAGCCCTGTTTCCCACCGGCCGTCAACGCCGCCCGCTACGACCCGTGAGGGTACGGACGCCAAGAGCAGCGGGACTAGACCCTTGGGATAGCTATCCAGTGTATGGCAGCACCGCGACGCCGGCCGACCGGCCGGACGCGCGAGCCGAGCCTTCTCTGCTTGCGGCCACTTTCACCAGTCGGCGCTTGACCTGTGGCACGCTCCAACACGGAGACACCCGCTTGCAGGCCGGCATCGCAACGCGTGTTGACGCTCGGTGCCAAGCCAGAGACGCTACCTGAAGCGATGCAGACAGGAAGCCGGAGAGGGGCAGCGGCCGGAATCAGGACGGCGGGAATCGGGCTGCTGTGTGGCCTCACCGCGGTCTCGCCGCTCATCGGCGAAGGTGCGGGCGCGTGCGCACCGGCGGGGAGTGTCCTGCGGCTTGGTTTCTATGCGCACTTCGAGCCGGTGAGCTACAGCGCCGACCCGGATCCGGCATCACCTGGGTTCGACGACCATCGGGGATATGAGGCGGACCTGCTGACCGCGCTGGAAGCGATGGAGGGGGCGAACCTGACCTTCGACCGGGGCGGGATCGGGGCATGGGACGGAATCTGGCAGCAGCCGGTCGGCACTGAATACGACATCGTGGCGGGCGGCATCACGATCCTTGATTCCCGCACCCGCGACGCCTCCGGCAGGAGTGTGGTCGTGTTCACCGCCGGCCACATCACGTTTCGCCAGTCGCTGCTGGTGCGGGCGGCGGACGCGGAGCGTTTGTCCGGGCACCGTGATCTGACCGGAGCGGACCGGGTAGGCGTGTTGACCGGGACCACGGGGGAGGCGCGCTTCCTGGAGCTGACCGGGATCGCCGACGCCGCCGGGGTGCTGGCCGCCGGCACACGAGTGGAGACGGCCGGCGGTGTGGTGGTAGCCGACGGCAGCGCCGATTACGTCGTGGGCGCTGCGGGCGCCACACTGGGCCTGGCCGACCGGCAGCGTCTGTGGCCCGTCGATGAGGACAAGCCGCAGGTGGTCTACTTCACCGAGGAAGCGGCGATGATCGATGCGTTGACCGCCGGACGGATCGACGCGCTAGCCCGGGGTGAGATCGGCAACCGGTCCACCGCCCGCGCGCATGGCGGGGCGTTGGTGGTTACGGCGCTCGATGCGCGGGCGGAAACCGGCGGGTTCGCGTTGGCGGCGAGGGACGCGGATCTGGCGGAGTGTCTTGATCGTCACATCGCCTGGCTGACCGACAGCGGGCGTATCGGCTACCGGGAGTGGCACGAGGCGCCGGCGATCTTCCTGTGGCGAGCCCGGCAGTGGCCTGGGCGGGAGTGAAGATGCAGGCGTGCGCCTGCGGACGACGTGAGCAGTGGGCGTAGCGAAACCCGTGTGTTGGAGGACGCCCCGATGAGGGCGATCCGGGGACCTTGCACCTGGCTGGCCTTCACGGCCTCGAACCACCGGCGCAGCAGTTCCCCGTCGCGGAGCACCCGGCGGCAGGTTGCGCACCGCAGGCCGATGGCGCCTCGTGGGCGGGGACCTGCTGGTACGCTATGGTGTTGGGGTCGACCTTCAGCACCACGTCCGGCAGCGTGTCGCTGCCCACTCGATCCTGGCGCCCAGGGGCCGCGTGGTCCGGAGGTGCAGGTAGACGGTCTGGTCGGCCTCCAGGAAACGCCGCCACGCGCCTTGGGCGTCGCGCAGCAGGAGGTCGGAGGCGCCGAACGTAGCGATGGGTGCGCCGCGCAGGTGGACAATCGGTCCTGGGCAGCGCGCCCAACACCTGCCCGTCGCGCAGCAAGCCGCTCCACGACGCCGTCGATTCCCAATTCCCGCTGCTCACCGCCAGCACCACCTGTGGCCGTCGCTCTCGCTCCGATAGTCACCGGTAACGCCGCCCTCTGCTTCTCTAGTCCGGCTTTCAGGTACACGCCGTCCATCCGCAGGTACACGATCTCGTCGTCGATCCGCTTGTGCCACTCGCTGTGCTCCTGTTAGCGTTCAGCCCCGACTTGGGCGGTGCTGTGCGCCAGCAAACCTACTTCGATCTCGATCAGCAGCGCCACCGGATCCCGCAAGAGCGGGAATCGTGATACTGCCTCCCACGATGTCGTTCAGGGCCGACCGGCGGTCTGCCAGATGCCTCCCAGGCGTGGTAAGTCGTTGCTGGCCGTCGATGAGCAGGCTTGTTGTGAAGCCAAACTCCGTGATCCTCGGGTAATGGACGATACTGCCGAGGAAATGACGCTCACCGGAGGCGGACCCTGCTGCTGCCTGCTCGACATCATCAAGGAGCACCAGGCACGGCTCATCACTCCAACGATAAGGCCGCTGGAACGGGGGGAATGATGAACTGGCCCGGTCCGCTTACCAAGCTGAGGATAGGTCTGTCGTGTGCATTCATAGGATGGGCGCAGGCTCCCGCCACACGGGGAAGGATGGATCCAGGGTAGCACGGCGCTCGGCCCGAAGGAAATGGGAACTCGTGCGGTGCTTTGCATAGGCGCTTGCGTGCCTTGCTTACCACCGCATGTACCACCGCTACGGACCGGCGCCGCCGTCGGAACTGGCGAAGTAGTGCGACCTCTACGCCGTAGCCGCGTTCGGAATCGGCCGCCCGTCGCGCGCTCTGCAGGCTGCCGCCGATCCCGGTCCTGGGACTCTGCCGACTCCGGCGTTCGGACCCGGCCGGGCCGCGAAAAGGGCGAGGAGGGGTAGCCAGGACTATTCCACGCTACGAAACCGCGGTCTGTCACGCACCGCCTGGTCGCCGCCCCATCGATTCTGGCGACCTGCACCTGATCCGCGGTTCTCCTGCCACGATTCACGTGAGCCTGTACGGTCACTCCGTGACAGGGAAGACGATGAAAACCGATGCCCGAGCATCGCCC